>CAZFHF010000001.1:0-29696 GCA_964518655.1 uncultured Bacteroidales bacterium
CTTTAATATCTTTGATATTCAGCTGGATGGTGGTTCTGCCCCTGAAGTGGTTTTCGGCAAGGGTGTAAGCGATATCAAAATCCTGGCCCCTGTTTATTTTTTCATAATGGTATGCCTGGTTAAATGCTATTGCCGGAAAGACATTAAAAGGTTCTTCTTCCTGCACAAGGCTT
The DNA here is from genome assembly GCA_964518655.1 of uncultured Bacteroidales bacterium. Classification (GTDB taxonomy): domain Bacteria; phylum Bacteroidota; class Bacteroidia; order Bacteroidales; family UBA10428. Next base: position 174 of record CAZFHF010000001.1, read on the forward strand.
AACTTAAGATGTTCTTCACCTGATCCCACCACTTTGCCATAGCCATTGTCAACAACACTCTCTGCAAAAAATATGGGATTCATATTATCCGGACCGAATGGCTCGAACCTCTTAAGTACATTATAGAACTGGGGTGTAATACTTTTAAGATTCAGCTCCGCATCAATCTGAATCTGCGGTATTTGCTGCTCCGGTGTTATAGTATCCTTAACAACTTTCTCAAACCTTTCTTTAAGCTTTGGCACATTCTCGATTTTCAGCGTCAGTCCTGCGGCATATCTGTGGCCCCCGAAGCTCTCCAGCAGATCAGCACATTGTGATATTGCTTTATACAGATCAAAGCCAATAACAGAGCGGGCCGAGCCTGCAGCAAAACCATTTGATTCGGTGAGAATGATAGTCGGCCTGTATAAGTTTTCAATAAGCCGCGATGCTACAATACCCACAACACCTTTATGCCAGTTGCGGTTATATAGTACAGTGGAATATTTATTATCATTGCCGGTAAGTTCTATTTCCTTCAGTGCTTCCTCAGTAATATTCTTATCAATGTTCCGCCTGGCCTGGTTGAATGTATTAATCCTCTCACAAAGCAAAACTGCCTCTTCGGTTTTCCCGGCAATTAACAGGTCAACAGCCTGCTTTCCGGATTTAATCCTTCCGGCAGCATTAATCCTCGGGCTGATCTTAAAAACTATATCATCCACGGCAATGGGTTTGCTTTCTATTCCTGCGCAGGCGATGATTGCCTTTAGTCCGACGCAGGGATCGTTATTAAGTTTTTTAAGTCCGTAATGGGTTAATATCCTGTTCTCGTCAATTAACGGAACAATGTCAGATGCAATACTTACAGCTAAAAGGTCAAGGTACTGCATCAGCTCGTCAGAAGGAATATTGTTTCTAATGGAATAAGCATGCAGCATTTTAAAACCCACGCCGCAACCTGACAGGTAGTTAAAAGGGTATTTGCAGTCTTTTCTTTCAGGATCAAGCACTGCAACGGCATCAGGCAATGTTTCACCCGGGGTGTGATGATCACAGACAATAAAATCAATGCCTCTGCCTTTTGCAAACTCTATTTTTTCTATCGCCTTAATTCCGCAATCCAGCGCTATTATTAATTTTATCCTGTTAAGAGCAGCATATTCGATACCTTTAAATGAAATGCCGTAGCCCTCAATGTAACGGTCTGGAATATAATAATCCAGATTATCATAAAACTTCTTAAAAAAAGAATAAACCATTGCCACTGATGTAGTGCCGTCAACATCATAATCTCCGTAAATCAGTATCTTTTCGTTGTTTTTTATAGCACTTTCTATTCTTTCCACGGCCTTATCCATATCTGCCATAAGGAAAGGATCATAAAGGTTCCTGATATCGGGATTGAAAAATGCCTCAGCCTGCTCCAGGCTCCTTATTCCTCTCTGAACAAGTAAAGTAGACAATACAGTATCGACATTTAATTCTGCCGACAGCTTGTCAATATCCTTGTCATGCCCGTTATCCTTTATTTTCCAGACTTTTTCCATATCATTAAAATCACACCGGATTTTCCGATGCAAAAATATAACTAAAATAAAAGGATAAAAAATTAAAGCACATGAATTTTAAACTCATTGACAATATGGTTCAAAATTTTTTCCTTTACCCCGGCAATACCCGGATCACAGCCGATCTCATTTTTTATTGAAGTAACTCCCCTGTCGTTATATCCGCAAGGATTTATATAATTGAAATAATTCAAATCGTTATTCACATTCAGCGCAAAGCCGTGCATCGTAACGTATTTACTGACCCTGATGCCTATAGCGCAAATTTTTCTGGTTTTTGCGGGATCTTTCACATCCAGCCATACCCCTGTTGCTTCTTTTATTCTCTCAGCTGAAATATTATATTCATTAAGCGCTTTAATTATTGCCTCTTCAATTTTAAAAACATAATTTTTCACTCCAAGGTTCAGCTGTTCAAGATCAAATATAGGATAACCAACTATTTGTCCGGGCCCGTGATACGTAATATCCCCGCCGCGGTTAATTCTGTAATAGGATGCATTTATTGAATCAAGGAATTTTTTATTTATAAGCAGGTTATTTTCGCTCCCGCTTTTGCCCATTGTATAGACATGGGGATGTTCGCAAAAAAGAATCCTGTTATCTGCTGATTCAGTATTTCTGCCTGCTTTGGAACTTACAATGCTCTTATGCAGTTCCTCCTGGTAATCCCATGCTTTCTTGTATTCTATCAAACCCAGGTCTTCATAAATTACTTTAACAGGCATTTTTTAATTTTTATTTATATTAACATGTCTGTCAGAATGATATGATGATCTCACCTGGGGGCCGCTTTCCACATATGCAAATCCTTTTTGCAACCCCGTTTCCCTGTATTTTTCAAACACCTCAGGATTTATATATTCTGCTACCCCGGCATGTTTTTCAGACGGCCTGAGGTATTGTCCTATAGTAAAAACCTTAACCCCGGCATTCAGGAGATCGTCCATTGCCTGTTCAACCTCATCTTCCCTTTCGCCCAGTCCTGCCATGAGACCTGACTTTGCAACAATACCTGATGAAGCTATATGTTTCAGTAAATCCAGGCTCCCGTCATATGTAGCCATGGATCTGATCTCCGGAGTAAGCCTCCTTACTGTTTCCAGGTTATGTGAAATAACCTCAGGTTTTTCTTTAAAGATAGCATCCACCGCTTCAGGTCCTCTTCTGAAATCAGGAATAAGTGCCTCAATGGTTGTCCCGGGATTAAGATTCTTTATTGTTTTTATTGTCGCTGCCCAGAAACTAATCCCTCCGTCTGCCAGGTCATCTCTCGCCACTGAAGTAATGACACAATGCTTCAGTTCAAGTGATCTTACAGTTTCTGCAAGTCTTTCCGGTTCAGTCCAGTCAACAGGTTCAGGCTTCATGGTGTAAACCTGGCAAAATTTACAGTTTCTGGTGCACCTGTTGCCAAGGATCATAAAGGTTGCAGTACCCGCACTCCAGCATTCTCCTTTATTCGGACAATTGCCGCTGACACAGATTGTATTCAGGTTTTTATCAGCTATAATATTCTTCACCCGTGAATAATTTATGCCATGGGGCATCTTCACCTTCATCCACCGTGGAAGCCTTTTGTTATTCATGTCTTATGTTCCTTACTGAAATATTATTGTTGTTTTGCAAAGTTAGTATATTAATGTATGATGTTCCCAAGATTTGTCTGTTGATATATGTTAAATTATTTACATGCTGTATGAATTTTTTAAACTTGTTAACTGCCGCTTATAATTTAATTTGTAAAATAATAATCCACGGGGTAAATTTGTGAAGCTATGATATATTTTATTTAAAATTTAAAAGCTGTTAACAATGAGCCAGCAGGAACTTAGTGAGCAGGAACAATTCAGAATAGAAGCCCTTAATGAACTGAGGAAGCTGGGGATTGACCCCTATCCCGCAAGTGAATATAAGGTTAATGCAACATCAGCTGAGATACTGGAAAGATATAAACCTGAAAGCAATAATTTCCAGGATGTGTCCATAGCGGGAAGGATCATGAGCAGGAGGATCATGGGCAGTGCCTCGTTTGCCGAGATCCAGGATGATAAAGGGAGGATACAGATATACCTGAGAAGGGATGACTTGTGCCCCGGGGAAGATAAATCAATGTATAATACGGTATTTAAAAAATTGCTGGACATAGGGGATTTCATAGGTATTAAGGGATTTGTATTCACAACGCAGATGGGTGAAACAACAATTCATGTAAAGGAGCTGGCTATCCTGAGCAAGTCATTGCACCCTTTGCCAATTGTTAAAGAGAAGGACGGCAAGATCTATGATAAGGTTACTGATCCTGAGTTCAGGTACCGTCACCGTTATGTGGATCTTATAATAAATCCTGATGTTAAGGAAGTTTTTATAAAACGTACACGGATCATTGACTCACTGCGGGAGTTATTCAATTCCCGGGGATACCTTGAAGTTGAGACGCCGGTGCTGCAATCAATCCCGGGAGGTGCTGCTGCCAGGCCTTTTGTCACACACCATAACGCACTTGATATCCCGCTGTACCTGAGGATAGCAGATGAACTTTATCTTAAAAGGCTTATTGTTGGCGGATTTGAGGGAGTGTATGAGTTCTCAAAAGATTTCAGGAATGAAGGCATGGACCGCATGCATAATCCCGAGTTTACAGTTATGGAGATTTATGTAGCATACAAAGATTATCACTGGATGATGGATTTTACTGAAGAAATGATTGAAAAGGTGGCAGTGGATATACATGGAACAACAAAAATACCTTGCGGAAAAGAGGAAATTGACTTTAAGCGTCCGTTCATGCGTAAGACCATGACTGGCATTATTAAGGAGCATACGGGAGCTGATATCTCGGTGATGGACGAACAGCAAATTCGTGATTTATGTGACAGGCTGGATATTGAAACAGATGAAACAATGGGAAAGGGGAAGCTTATTGAACAGATCTTCGGTGAAAAATGCGAGCCTCACATCATTCAGCCGACTTTTATTATGGACTATCCTGTGGAGATGTCCCCGCTTTGTAAAAAGCACCGTGATAATCCCGCACTTACTGAAAGATTTGAACTGATAGTTAACACCAAAGAGCTGTGCAACGCATATTCTGAGCTTAACGATCCTATAGATCAAAAAGAACGTTTCCAGGAACAGCTAAAGCTTCATGAAAAAGGAGATGATGAAGCGATGTATATTGATAATGACTTCCTGAGGGCTTTAAGTTATGGTATGCCTCCGACAGCAGGAATGGGAATGGGAATAGACCGCCTGGCAATGATAATGACCAACCAGCCAGGCATACAGGATGTACTGTTCTTCCCGCAGATGCGCCCTGAGAAAACCGTGAAGGTGGATTCCAAAGATAAATTTATCAAAACCGGCGTTGACAGTGCATGGTATGCCGTATTGCAAAAACTGGGATATTCAACAGTTGAGAAGCTTAAGCAGGTTGAGAATCCCGGAAAATTACACCAGGAGCTCTGCGGTTATAATAAGAAGAACAAACTAAACATTAAAAATCCAACTATCGATGAAATAAAAGAGTGGATTAAAAAGTGATCCTGACAGTCAGAATGCTCAGCATTTCTTTTTTTCCAAAGTTGACTTATATATTTCAATAGTTTATATTTGAATATAAAATTTAAAATCTTGATCTATGAAAACATTAGGCTATTTAGGAAGAATAATCTTTGCTGTACCTTTCATTGTTATAGGTATCATGCATTTCATGAATGCAAGTGACATGGCTGCAAACATGCTGTCCGGCTGGCCTGTTGCCGAAGGTATTGTTTATATTTCAGGCCTGGCAATGGTATTGGCCGGCATTAGTATCATTGTAAAAATACAGGCAAAAATTGCCTGCCTCCTGCTGGCATTGCTGCTGCTGCTTATAATCATTTTTGTTCATATACCTTTGGCAGCGAACGGTGATCGGGCAGCTATGATGATCCTTCTCAGAGACCTGGGATTGCTTGGAGCTTCGTTAACTTATGCTAATCTTTTGTCGAAGTAATTTTATGATCAGATTCCTGAATATCAGTTAAAAAATTATTTGCTTTTAATGTCTAACTTTTGTAACTTGACATGTTTTAAGTTTTAAATTATTAATTAATTAAGATTTTTAAGTCCCGGCAAAGTACCGGGACTTATTTTTTTGTCCGGCTCCCTCTTTACTCTGTGAATAATGTTAATTTCTCCGGCGAAGCGCAAATATTTTTCAACAATTACTTATTACCTATTAACTGCATTTTTTTATATAAACAAATGATTACCAAATATTAAATTAAATAGATGAAAATTGTTAACACTCGTACCACTGGATACAATGTTGATAAAGATTTTTAGTATCATTTTTTCTTTTCTATATATTTGCTGCAAATGAAATGATTATGAACGCAGCAGCATACTCTGAAGAGACTATTCGCACACTTGACTGGAGGGAGCATATACGCAAACGCCCGGGGATGTATATCGGCAAGCTTGGTGACGGCTCTTCACAGGATGACGGGATATATGTACTTATCAAGGAAGTGCTTGATAATTCCATTGATGAATACATGATGGGTTTTGGAAAGGTTATTGATATCACAATAAATGAAAACATTGTCAAGATAAGGGATTACGGCAGGGGCATACCGCTGGGTAAAGTAACGGACGTGGCATCAAAGATGAATACAGGAGCCAAGTATGATTCAAAGGTTTTTAAAAAATCCGTAGGTTTAAACGGGGTTGGAATAAAAGCTGTAAATGCACTGTCATCAAAATTTATTATCAAATCCTACCGTGACAATGTTGTTAAGGCTGTAGGTTTTGAAGAAGGGAACCTTATAAATGACGACAAGGAACGCCGCACTGATTCCAAAAACGGGACACTTGTCACCTTTGTTCCTGACATAAAGATGTTCGGCAAGTTCCGTTTCATTGACGATTATGTCGAGCTGATGGTTAAGAATTATGTTTACCTGAACAGCGGATTAACAATAAAGCTGAACGGTGAGGCATTCTATTCAAAAAACGGGCTGCTTGATCTTCTCAATGAGAACATGAATTATGAAGGTTTATACCCGTTGATTCATCTTAAGGATACTGATATTGAATTAGCAATGACTCACGGCAGCCAGTACGGCGAGACATATTACACTTTTGTAAACGGGCAGAATACTGCACAGGGCGGTATGCACCTTATCGCTTTCAAGGAGGCGCTGGTAAAAACCATTCGCGATTTCTACAAAAAAGATTTCGATCCTTCGGATATAAGGGCATCAATAACCGTTGCACTAAGTATCAAGGTTGAGGAGCCTGTTTTTGAGTCACAGACCAAGACAAAACTGGGTTCAAAGGACATGGGACCTGAAGGTCCGTCCATACGCAACTTTATTGGTGATTTTATCAGGACAGGGCTCGATAATTATCTTCACAAGCACCCTCAGACCGCCGAAATACTTTTAAAGAAAATCATTGAATCGGAAAAAGAGAGAAAAGCTATTTCGAGCATTAAGAAAATAGCACGTGAAAGGGCAAAAAAGGCAAGTCTTCATAACAGGAAATTAAGGGATTGCAAGATTCATTATAATTCCAATGATGATAGGAGGCTTGAATCAACACTTTTTATTACTGAAGGCGACTCAGCCAGCGGATCAATAACAAAATCACGTGATGTAAATACCCAGGCTGTATTCAGCCTTAAGGGGAAACCATTGAATACTTACGGACTGACAAAGAAGATCGTCTACGAAAATGAAGAATTCAATTTACTGCAGTCGGCGCTTGATATTGAGGACGGGCTGGAAAACCTCAGGTACCATAATATAGTTATTGCCACTGATGCTGATGTTGACGGTATGCATATACGGCTTCTGCTGATAACATTTTTCCTCCAGTTTTTTCCTGACCTTGTAAGGCAGGGCCATCTTTATATTCTTCAAACCCCCTTATTCCGTGTGAGGAACAAGAAAGAGACCGTTTATTGCTATTCCGAAGAAGAGAAAGCTGCGGCAATCAATAAACTGGGTGCCAACCCTGAAATTACCAGGTTTAAAGGACTTGGTGAGATTTCCCCTGACGAGTTTAAGCACTTCATAGGCAAGGACATTCAACTGGAGCCTGTAAGATTAAAGAAAGACGATACTATATCTGCCTTTTTACCTTTTTACATGGGTAAGAACACACCTGAAAGGCAGGAATTTATTATTGAGAACCTCCGTGTTGAAGAGGACCTGGTCGAAGCATAAATAATACATATAACTGACAAAAAGGGATGATTTACTATGAACGAGGAAAATCAGGAAAATATTAATGGACAGCTGGAGAATGGCGATGATATACTGGAGCTTGGAGACAGTGCATTTGAATCCTCCACTGCTTCCACACATGTTACCAGGTTGTCAGGTATGTACCAGGAGTGGTTTCTCGATTATGCCTCCTATGTGATCCTTGAGCGTGCGGTGCCGCATCTTGATGACGGACTTAAGCCCGTACAGCGAAGGATCCTTCATTCCATGAAAAGGCTGGATGACGGACGCTACAATAAGGTAGCAAATATTATAGGCCATACCATGCAGTTCCATCCCCATGGTGATGCTTCCATAGGTGATGCGCTGGTCCAGCTGGGACAGAAAGAGCTGCTGATCGATACCCAGGGCAACTGGGGAAATGTCCTTACCGGAGACGGCGCAGCAGCAGCACGGTATATCGAGGCAAGGTTGTCAAAGTTCGCCCTTGATGTTGTGTTCAACCCTAAAACTACAGCCTGGAAAAATTCATACGACGGCAGGAACAAGGAGCCTGTGACACTTCCTGTGAAATTTCCCCTTCTGCTCGCCCAGGGTGTGGAAGGAATAGCAGTCGGACTGGCATCAAAGATATTACCGCACAATTTTAACGAGATCATTGATGCTGCCATAGCGCACCTGCAGGATAAAAAGTTTGAACTGCTGCCCGATTTCCCGACAGGCGGGCTGGGAGACTTTTCCAAATATAATGACGGCCTCCGGGGAGGCGTGGTAAAAGTAAGAGCTAAAATTTCAAGGCTTGACAAGAAAGCACTGATTATAACTGAGGTGCCTTTCGGAAGAACCACTTCATCATTGATTGAGTCTATAGTAAAGGCTAATGAAAGGGGCAAAATCAAGATTAAGAAAATCGATGATAACACTGCTGAAAATGTTGAAATAATGATACATCTCGCCCCGGGAATATCTCCTGATAAAACTATAGATGCACTGTATGCTTTTACTGATTGCGAGATATCCATCTCCCCGAATATCTGCGTTATTGAGAATGATAAGCCGCGCCTGCTCGGCGTCCCGGAAATATTAAAACTGTCGGTTCAGAAAACCGTTGATCTGCTGAAAAGGGAGCTGGAGATAAGGCTTGAGGAGCTTGAAGATGCATGGCACATGTCAAGCCTGGAAAAGATATTTATAGAAAACGAGATCTATGAGGATATCAAGAAATGTAAAACCGAGGAAGAGATACTAGAGGCAATTGACAAGGGACTGGAGCCGTTTAAAAAGAAGCTGTTAAAAGAAGTAACATGGGATGACCTGGTACGCCTGTCAAATATCCCCATAAAACGGATATCAAAATACAGCTCAATGAAAGCTGATGAAGCTATCAAAGGAATAGAAGCTGATATCGAAGAAGTAAAAAACCATCTTGATAATATTATTCCCTATACGATAAATTATTACAGGCAGATAAAGAAAAAGCACGGAGCAGGAAGGGAGAGGAAAACAGAAATCAGGAATTTCGATACAATTATAGCCACCAAGGTAGTTGTTGCCAATGAGAAACTTTATGTTAACAGGGCAGAGGGATTTTTAGGGACATCACTCAGAAAGGACGAGTATGTCTGTGACTGCTCCGACATTGATGATATTATTGTTATACGCAGGGACGGAAAATACCTGATATCCAGGGTCACTGAAAAATCATTTGTTGGCAAGGATATTGTTTATGTTGATGTTTTTAAAAAGAATGATACCCGCACTATTTATAATATTGTTTACCGTGACGGCAAATCCGGCAATGTGATGATGAAAAGATGTGCAATAACGGGATTAATAAGGGATAATGAATACGATCTTACAAAAGGCAGGGAGGGGTCCAGGATCTTATACCTCAGTGCCAACCCGAATGGCGAAGCAGAGACTGTAAGGGTGCATCTTAAACCCAGGCCAAGGCTGAGGAACCTGACACCGGAGGTTGATTTCGGCAAGATGGCAATTAAAGGAAGAAGTTCGGTGGGCAACATACTTACCAAATATACGGTACAGAAAGTTGTATTAAAGGAAAAGGGCGTTTCCACACTTGGAGGAAGGAAGGTTTGGTTTGATGAAGATGTGAACCGCCTGAATGCCGATGGCAGGGGCAGGTTCCTGGGTGAATTCAAAGGCGAGGATAAACTGCTTGTCATAACCAAATCAGGCAGGTTCAGGCTGTCGTCGTTCGACCTTACAAACCATTTTGAAGACGACCTGCTGATCATTGAAAAATATTATCCTGATAAGATATTCTCCGCCGTATACTATGATGCTGCACATAAATACTACTATGTAAAAAGATTTGTTACGGAGCCTACTGAAAAACCATCCAGCTTTATCGGCAACCATCCCGAATCAAGGCTTATAAGGATCACCGAAGTAGAATATCCGAGGTTTGAGCTTAAGTTCGGCGGTGATCACAGCCACCGCAACAACGAGATCATTGAGGTTGCGGAATTTATAGGTATCAAGAGCTATAAAGCCAAAGGCAAAAGGCTGTCGAAATATGAAGTATCTATAGTCAAGGAGCTCGAACCGCTTATTGCAGATGTTAAGGAGGTGGCAGTTGATGAAGCATCCGGTGAAGCAGCAGCAGGAAAAACAGCCGCATCAACAGCTGAAGCAGATACTGATGCAGCAGGAGAGGCAGTTGACAAAGCTGTTGAAGAGGCAGCAGACGAATCAGCAGACGAAGCACAAAACGAATCAGTGGTGGATAAGACAGTATCCGGAGAAAAAGAAGAAGAAGAAGAAACTGATGAAACAGAGGAAGAAGAAGCAGGAGAAGAGATAGCAGATCAAGCAGTAGGAAAAGAAGCAAAAATGGAAGATGAAGAAAAAGAAGAAGAAGAGAATATATTAGAAGTGGAAGATGAAGACCCGGAAGAAACAACCAGAAAAACCACAGGAAAAGCAGCAAAAAAGTTCGCAGACGGCACAGCCAAAGAATCTCCGGAAACCTCCCTCCAGGAACCCGGGCAAACCAAACAGGAAGCCAAGCCAAAGGTTCCCAACGGCCGGCAGATGACCCTTGAATGGTAAAAAGGGGACAGTCACCTTTTTTAAATAACAAATCTCAAATCACATAATTCAAATAATCTCCAAATACCAAAAAATAAACCTGCCTTCGCCGATTATCAATGAAGTCGGTAACAGGTGTTTTTACTTCGCTATATTTGTTTATAATATTGATTATGAGCAATTAATGCTGGATATTATTTGCTAAATACTACAATTTCCATTACTTTTGTATTTGCCAGGTTAAGGAAAGAAACAAGCAAAGAATATACATAATTAATATTGTAATACAGAATATGCATCATGAAGGTAAAACTTTTCTCATTTCTGGTTATGGCAATTACAATTTCAAATTTACACGGACAATTTCCCTTTGATACTTCATTGGTAGCTTATTGGCCGTTTAATGCGAATGCTTTTAATGAAAGCGGGAATGGTTATAATGGTATTGTATATGGTGCTGTTGTAACAAGCGACAGATTTGGTATCCCAAGGAGTGCTTTTGATTTTGCAGGCGGAGACAGGTTTATTAATTTTGGTAACATACTAAATAATGTTATTGCCGGTTACGGCAAGAAATTTTCAATTTCTGCCTGGATAAAGCCTGATACTTCAATGAATAATAACATTATTATAGCGAAATCAGCAGATGACGGTTGTGATGAAGATCACAGGCAATTCAAATTAAGAATATTCCCTCATAACAAGTTAAGTTTCACTTTTATTTCAAGTCTTACTGAAGCTTATTACAGAAGAGTTATCACATACAATGAAATTGATGATACATCAAAATGGTATCATATTGCAGTTACTTATGACGGGACTATAAGCACCAATGACGGAATGGACAGGGTTAACCTATATATAAACTCCGATAAACAAGATACGTATCTGGATCCACAGGGCCCTCTGGGTGATATTCAATTTGGGGAAACACATCTGGGCATTGGCAATTTCCTTACACCTTATGGAAATTCATGCCAGGATACAACATCATTTGAAGGAAAGATAGATGATGTGCGAATATATGATTGTGTACTGGATAGCTCAGCAATCAGGCAACTTTACGAAGAACCAAATCCAGCTGTTGATGGATTGACAATCGACAGTACTTCAAGTTGGATAGGATATGAATGGTATACAGATATAGGTATGTGCAGTGTAGAATTCTACAATAAAATATATTTCAAAGGCGATACTGTAATTAATGATACAACATATTACAGAATGTATAAATCAGGGAAGAAAGAGGAATGCTGGCATGGATATGGCTGTGAAGGTTGGGAATTTTTTAAAAATATATATGCAGGTTCAATATTGGAAATAGAAGAAAAGATCATCGCAGTATTGCCTAATGATTCAGTGAGTTGTATTTTATATGACTTCAGCTATTCTATCAATGACACTATCAAATCTGAAATCGGCAAAGGTTTAATAATTCAGGATATTGATACATTGCCTGACGGAAGAAAAAAATTTATAACAGATAATCCTGACTTCCATACAATTGAAGGGATTGGAGGAAGTTTGGGCTTATTGATTGATTTTTCAAGCGAGGTTGATTATTGCGGTGGTTTATTTGATGCCAAACTGGGATGTTATTATCAAAATGATAAGCTAATATTTGTAAATGATATGGATATATGTAATGTTGATCTTCCTCAAATAGTGTTAACCAAAATTGAAGCGCTTAATATAAAAATATATCCTAATCCTGCAAAAGAAGATATCACAGTTGATCTCGGGCAATTATACAATGAGGTCACACTTACAGTAAAAAATATTCTGGGACAAAACATATCTTCCCTTTCCTTTGGGCTTACTGACAGGATCAATTATAAACTTAAAGGGCCTAAAGGTTTATACCTGATAGAGATTTACACACGTGAAGGTAAAACAGCAAAATTCAAAGTAATTAAGGATTAAAAGTGACAGACACCTTTACAATTTTCTTTTAATAAAATACAAATCTCAAATTTCCAATAGCAAACTCATCCCTTCACGCCTGAGACTATATATATAACAATTCAACAATATAGTAATTAAGTTTTTACATGGTGAAGCTTGGAATATATATTTATTTTCGTATATTTAATGTAATAAAGTTTTGTATATTAACAAGTTAAGTTAGCTCACATAAAGGCAGCCAAATTCAAATATTAATTATGTCTAAATAAATAAAAATGAAAACCAGAATCTTTTTGTTACCATTAATTTTAGTTGCCCTGCTATGTTCCTGTGAAAGAAATAAAGATAAAAATTCAGGGCCGGTAAAAAATACCCATAGAATAAAACAAGCATTATACGATTATAATGAGGAAAATGACTGGAAATCGGTTTTTACCTACGATGGCGAACAGTTGATCATGATAGTGAATTATGAAGATGACGGTGATGGCTGGGCAGAATCTGACAAATTAGAAATTACTTATAATGATCCGGATTTTACACTTACATGGTATACTAAAGAATCCGGAAGCTGGGAATTGTATTCCAGGAGTGAATATGCTGTTGAAAACGGCCTGTTAGCAGAAGAATTTTACTACAGATATGAAGACGGGGAATGGGTTGAGAATTGGAAATGGACATATGAATATTCAGGAACTGACATTATTGAATGGATGGGTTATTTTGACAATGACGACGATGGCTCTGTTGAACTGGATAGCAAAGGGGAATATTTATATGAGGAAAACAGACTGGTTGAGTATAAAGCTTATTATAAGGACGACTCAGATGACTGGGTGCAATATGACAAGGAAACATTCCAGTATTCAGGTTTGATCCTGTCAGGCTGGATCGATTTTGAACAGGATGAATTTGACGACTGGGTTGAAGAATATAAATGTGAATATTTATATTCCGGTAATCTTATCTCCGAAGCAGTATATTATAATTGGGATTATGAATCAGACGACTGGGAGGCCGAACCTTATACCGTGACCTACGGCTATGACGTCAATGGTTACATGATAGAAAGAATGAATGACAGTGAAGACCAGTTCACATATGAATATGAGCAAGGCCATGGAAATGCCGCATTCTTCTGGTATTATCCAGAAGAACTGGTTTATGGCGAACCGGCATTAAAAAGTACAGAGGCAAAGAAAAAATATGTGCCTTATTATGAAAGAATAAGACATACTTCTCATATTTATAACTAATTATTTACTTAAAAATACAAAGATGAATAATGAACCAGACTTAACTAAAAAGAAAAACACAACATCATTGCTGATTGGCGTTGCGCTTCTGATAATAGGATTAATATTGCCTTTTGTTGCAGCCAGTTTATCACCTGGTAGTATTTACAGGTCTGCAAACGCATTTTTAATATCCGGACTTGTAAACCTGATAGGTATAATTTCTGTTTTGATCGGTTTCTTGTTATCAATAAAATATTCTATTCTTCTTGGTTTGAAACCCTTAATAATTGTAATAAATATCATCAGGCTGATATATGGTTTATTCCTGGTTTATTCTTTTATGGGGGCTATTTATATTTACGGCCAGTCACAATATTATGCCGGATTGATGGTTTTAGTCTCAGTGGTATTTTTAATAATTGCGGTGGTGCTTGTCATAAAAAGTTTCATATTATTTTTTAAGAAAAATTTAGGGGTCGCATATTAAAAGTACGGGTGGAAGTATTGGAATAATAAGAATCTTAAAGGACTGGCACCACAAACAGTAAAAAAGGTAAATAATACACTTGTTTTTAAAACTATTATTATTTTTATATTCAATCCCTTAAGTTAAACCTAAAATTCTAATCATGAAAAAAATTAACAGTACTTTAGGTATTATCTCAGTGATTGTACTTATTGCTGGTGCTTTGATGAAAATATCCCACATTAAATATGCCAGCATTGTTCTCGATCTTGGCGCACTGGGTTTTCTGGCTCAGTTTATTACCTATTTGATCCTTGGTATCAAACCTTTAACAACTACTCTTGAAAAATCATCAGGGATTGCAGGCGGTATTACTATGTGTATAATAGCAATAGGTTTCATGTTCAAAACTATGCACTGGCCGGGTGCAAATGTATTTGTTAATGTGTCCCAGTTAGGATTAGTGGTAACCAGTATTCTGCTGATCGCGGATTCTATAAAAGAAACAGACAAAGTAAAACAAAGTATCAAGACATTGTTTGCATTCACTCTGATCCTTCTAACAATAATTTTGTTCTTCATGACACAGATGATGTATCAGCGCTGATTCCGGGAAACATAAAATGAAACAGCGCCCTAAAGGGGCGCTGTCCCTTTTCTAAGACTCCTCTTTTTTCGCTATTAATTTATTAAGATCAGATTGAATGAGTGCTGCTGTCACAGGGAAAAACACTATTGTGAACAACAATATCACCCACTTCCTGTATATCCGGATACCTTTATCCCCGCAATATTCCTCCATCACATCATAAAAAGTTGTAGTTATGATTGGTAAGGTTACCGTGAATAACAGAGTAATCCAAAATGCGCCCCTTCTTGATAATAATTTCGGTGACCGGGTAAAACAGCTAAGGTCGCTATGGATCTTATATATGAAATATAAAGCATATACAGGTATGATATTGAGCAAAAAAGTAATAGCTACGTCCTGTCTGTATGCATCATGCTGTATTATTCTTTGTTTGGGCTCTTTATCAAATAATGCATTTTTTATTGGTATCAGAAATATCGTTCCAATAATAAGTTGTGTAACCGGAACGGTTTTTAATAACATTAAACTTGCATCTGCAAGATGAGAAGACTCAAGGTTTGTTAATAGCCCTGCTGTAACAAAAGAAATTGACGAATGTTGTATTCTTTCGTAAACCAGAATTATCACGTATAAACCGGCAAAAACACTCATCCCTGCCCTTCCGCCGGCAATGATGGATGGTATAATTAACAGAACCGAACTAAATCCAAATCCCCACAAAGCAGCTCCGATATATTGAATCGTATAATCCTTCCCTGTAAAATATAATACCAGGAAACTTCCTATAATCTGAAGTAAAGCCATGCCAACCAGGCAAGCTTTAACTTCTCCAAATTTCATTATTATCCAGCCAATAAGAAATCCTGCTAATCCGCTTAAAGTCAGAATCGAAAAAATAACACCTGTGTGGAATGCACTTATGCCCAGCCTATAAGTAAAGCTGTAATAGGATGAACTAAAAAATGCATATGCTGATATACTAAAGAGGAAGAATATCACCAGGCCCCAGAATGTATAAGCACTTATCTGGTCCGCCCAGGTCCATGCATGATTCGGATTTTCATTTTTCATAACTTGGTCTCCTGTTTTTAAATTTATTTAATAAACTGATCATCAACCGGATTGTTTTTTACAGTCCGTCAAATATCAGATTATAAATAAAATGATTAGTATTCAATGAATTAAAGTATTATTAATTGCATAAATAACATAAGATGGATATTGAATTATCTTATAATAATAATGCAAATTAATTTAAAAAGTGACATGACACAAATTATTGGGAATTTTAAAGAGGGACAGACACCTTATTGATTAACGATTCTTGATCCAGGATATGTCAACGCCCAAATAAGGTTTCCCTTTTTATTATTCCCCTTTATAAAGCGGGGTTGGAGCATATTTGGAAATTGAAAATTCAGCAATTCACTCTATGAAATCCGGTAAAGAGTTAATACCCCATGTATTATACAACAGTGTATAATTTGTATTACACAACCGTTTTAGTATATTTAGTATATTAAAGTTTTGGATATTGGTAAGTTTTAGAACATTAAAAGTTAACATAAACAACAAAGCAAATGTTTGAAAATAAAAAAAATAGCCTGCTTCCTTTTTCCTTGTTTATAAAAAGGGTCTTAAAGTACTTTTTTTATACGTTGATTATTATAGGTTTTTCTTTGCTGACAGGTACTCTGGGATATCATTATATTGCCAGGCTGGCCTGGATTAATTCCTTTTATAATGGGTCAATGATATTAACAGGAATGGGTCCTGTGGATGTTATGATCAATAATTCGGCAAAATTGTTTTCGTCATTCTATGCTTTATTCAGCGGTGTTGCATTTCTAAGTACCATAGCAGTTTTATTTGCACCCATTGCCCACAGGTTTTTACACACATTTCACCTGGAAGAAAATAATTCAAAGTAAAACTGACTGATGCATATAATAATTATTTATCTGGGCATATTATTCGGAATTTTTATTGAAGGTGAAATGATAATGATATCTTCAATTATTGCTGCTCATCACGGGTATCTGAACCTTTGGCTGGTGGTAGTACTGGGATTGTCAGGAACATATTGTTCCGATTGCTTTTACTTCTTTCTTGGCAGAAAAAAGGGCAGGGCCTGGTTAAATAAGAAACAGAAATTAAAAAACAAAGCAGTTATAGTCGATAAGAAGTTGAAAAAATCACCTGTAGTTATTTACATTAGCTACCGGTTTTTGTATGGATTCAGAACCATTATCCCCCTGGTTATCGGCGCCGGTTCAACAAAAACAAGGACATTTCTGTTTTTCAGTGCGGTAAGTACGTTTATCTGGGCTGTTTTATATTGCACAATAGGGTACTTATTCGGGGAAATACTAAAATCAGAACAGGGACATATAGAGCATATTGAAAAGTATATAATCGGTGTTTTATTGCTAGCAGGTATAATATTTATAGCAATAAAAAGACTGAAAAAAAAGTGATATCCCACTGCATAAAAAAATCCTGGCTGGCAACAGGCGAACAGGTGAAACAGCAGTTATAATAAAAATCACAGCCGGCTTTAACTTATATGCAACATTTCATATGTTGTATACGTAATCTCTGCTCAGAATAAGCAAATATTTACCTGGCGGTTAAAAAATATCTGCAAAAATGAGGCGCATATTGAAATATATATTTAAATTTGCCCTCCTAATAAAAATTCACGAATATGGACGCAGACCCTTATAATAGTACAACAAAATATTAACTATTCTGTAAGGGGCATTATGTCTTCTTGCAGAAAAAAGTGAGGAGGCATAATAATGATTAAAATCTTTAAAACTTTTGGCGGGTATGTTGAAGTACCCAAAGTTGAAAAAGGATGCTGGATAAACATCATTCAGCCATCACAGGAAGAACTCCAAAGAATCATCATTGAATTCAAGTTGCCGGCTGATATTGTCCAGGACATCCTGGATACAGATGAAAGATCCCGTATTGAATATGACGATTTATGGACTTTGATAATAGTAAGGATCCCTGTTCTGAACCAGAATAACGGAATACCTTATTATACAGTACCTCTCGGGATATTTATGACGGATAACTTCACGCTTACATTATGCATCCAGGAAAATGAAATTTTGCCTCTTCAACAGCCCTCTCTTTTCAGAGAACATTACCATCAGATAACAGATGTATTCAATTTTATTCTCAGGCTTTTCCTACGTTCCGGAGGAACATACCTTAAATACCTGAAGCAAATAAACCAGCATTCATCCATGATTGAGCAGGACCTGGAGAAATCAATAAAAAACAGGGAGTTAAACCAGTTGCTGAAAATGGAAAAATGCCTTGTATATTTTATTACTTCGATCAAATCAAACGAGATTGTCCTTGCAAAGCTAAGGAACTCAAAAAAAATTACAACCGAAATAAATGAAGACCTGCTTGAAGATGCCATAATAGAAAATAAGCAGGCACTGGAAACAGCACAAATTTATTCCGACATTCAGAGTGGAATGATGGATGCTTTTGCCTCTGTGATTTCAAACAATCTTAATGTTGTTATGAAGCAGCTCACATTGATATCAATAATATTAATGATCCCTACTTTGATTGCCAGTGTTTTTGGAATGAATGTGCCAAATTTTATGGAAAGCTCACTCTGGGCGCTGCCTGCAATAATGGGTTTTTCAATATTCCTGTCCTCTTTGGGTGTCATGTTATTCAGGAAAAAACAATGGTTTTAAAAAGGCACAGATTGGTATATGCAACTGTTTTTGTGTATATTTAATATCCGGTTATCCACTTACTATCTATTAAGTAATTAATCAAATGCATTAAAAATTATGAAAAAACTAATCCTTGCTATATTGGGACTGGTGTTATCCGGTTGTTTATTTGCACTTGGCTATCTGAAAGATATTAATGCAGTGGCAGAACACGCTGACAGTGTCATTAAATATTTCAAGAATCAGGATTTTGACAAAACCTTTGAACTTATGGAAAAGTATTGGCCGCTGCCAGAATACCAGGTATTCGAATTTAAAATGGAAACAATAGAAGAGTTTGACAATCTTAAGGGAACCTTTGGTAAAATTATCGGGGTTGAACTCCTGGATGATGAACAATTCAAGGATTTTCTTATCAAAAAAACATATCTAATAAAATATGAAAACCACCTGATACGGGTATTTCTTATATACTATAAAAACGATGCAGGCTGGAGGTTCAATCAATTTATGTGGGATATCAATGTTGACGATCTATTCAGTTAAAAAGGGACAGGCACTTTTTTGGTTGCTGCCTGCCCCGCTTAGGCGGGGGTTGCCGGTGCATAGATATTTGATTAACGTTTTGATAATGAGAAATCAACATCTGACAGGATTTGGAAAACACCTCTGTTTTTGTATATTTGTTACAATAAAGACCCGGTTATAACTAAGTTGCGTGAAATACTGCGCATACAAATTAAACACAGTAAAATATGAAACCCAGGGGACCATTAATGATAGAACACAGGCTGATTGAAAAAATACTGAATATTGTCAGTAGCGAATTAGATATGATTAAAAATGAAAGAAAAGTCAACCCGGTTTTCATAGATACAATAGTTGATTTCATAAGAATATATGCCGACCGTACTCATCACGGTAAAGAGGAAGATATTCTTTTTTACAGGCTGGAAAATAAATCACTTGCTAATGATGACAAAAAAATGATGCGTGATTTGATTAATGAGCATGTAAATGCGCGTAAAGTAGTCAGTGAACTTGTTAATGCGAAGAACCAGTATGTTAAAGGTGATTCGGGAAGTATTGATATCATTATCGAAAAATTAGCATTCCTGATAAATTTTTATCCGGAGCATATTTCAAAAGAAGACAAAATATTTTTTCCAAAAACTGAAAAATATTTTTCAGATGCTGAATTAGATGATATGTTAAAAGATTTTTGGGAATTTGATAAAAAAATGATACACGAAAAATACAACAGGCTTTATGAATCACTCAAAGAAAAATACGGATAACATGTTATTTCTTTCCGATCTCGGAATGCATAAAGCTAATTTTAAAACATACTTAAATGAAAACTTTAGAAGTAAGAATCATTATCAATGTAATACTTGTTCTGGTAACAATTATTTCCGGCATCTGGCTCAGCAGGCTGGGCAGGCCTTTAAACACCCCGTTATTTACAGTGCATAAGATAATAGCACTTCTCACAATAATCCTTACTGTTATTATAGTATATCAGCTTCAAAAGAACATTGAGTTAAGTAATATTGAATTAACATTAATAATAGTTTCCGCAATATTTTTTCTCCTCGCATTTGTTTCCGGCGCTTTGCTAAGTTTTGACAAATTTGCTGTTGGAATAATACGAATGATTCATAAAGTAACGCCCTTGCTTCTGGTTATTTCAACCGGATTAACAGTATACTTACTGGCAAAGGGCAGATGAAAAGGGGACAGCTAAGGGACAGCGCCCTTTAATAAAAGGGACAGCGCCCTTTAAGGATAAAAACAGGATCAAACTTTGACGACAGTGCAAAAAGAACCTGAAGATATGACCCCTGAAGAACTGGGCCAGTTGTTCCCGATAATCCTCGCACAGCCGGATCCTGAATGGCCTGAATTGTATGAGGCAGAAAAGACGGAAATAAAAAAGGTGCTGGGCGCAGGGAATATAATAAGGATTGAGCATATAGGAAGCACTGCTATACCCGGACTTTTAAGCAAACCTACCATAGATATATTAATTGAGGTGCCGGAAAATGCTGATAATAAAAAAATAATCAATAGATTAAAAAGTATTGATTACCAATACATTCACAGGCCGGAGAATCCGCCTCCGCACATGATGTATGCCAAAGGATATACAAAAGACGGGTTCAGGGGACAGGCATACCATGTTCATGTAAGGTACAGCGGTGACTGGGATGAGATATATTTCAGGGACTACCTTAAAAAGAATCCGGATGTGGCTGAAGAGTACGCAAACCTGAAGCAGGAACTTGCAAAGAAACATAAAAATGACAGGGAGGCATACACTGACGGAAAAACTGAGTTTATGAACCGGATTAACGGCTTGGCACGAAAAGAAAAGATGGTAAAATGACCGCAATCACTTTAAATAAAAATAACTAAATTGTGTTTGATTAAATAATGATTACTAACTATTAAAATAAATACAATGAAAACAAAACTATCTGTGGTCCTTATTATCTTCTTCCTTGGACAGCTGTCTGCTTTCCCGCAGGATAAAAAAGAAAGCGAACCTGAACCGTTAAAGCCTGCACTGATAATTATCGACATCCAGAATCAACATTTAAACTGGGTTCCTGAAGAGGAAAAAGGCGTCGCCTTATATTTTATCAATGCATACATTTCGCTTTTCAGGAAATACGAACTCCCGGTGATACGTGTTTACCACACTGATCCTGAATCAGGGCCGTCCCCGGACTCCGAAGCCTTTCAGTTCCCTGATATGATAAAGATAACTGAGGATGATCCCATGATAATAAAAAATTATCCCAATGCTTTTAAAAAAACTGATCTGGAAAAGATACTGCGTGAGAATAATTGCAATCTTTTAATGCTTTGCGGCCTGAGTGCAACGGTCTGTGTTATTTCAACATACTTCGGCGCCAAAGACCTTGACTTTAATGCGTTTATGCTGAAGAATGCGATAATGAGCCATGATCCAACATATACCGATAACATTGAGGTTATATTTGATGCATTAAGTTATGACGCGGCAAGTGTAATACTTGAGCAGGCAGGGAAATAATTTTTTTGCTTATTTTGTGGCGGATATATTATTGTTATTATGACCGGTTTCAGGATCAAGTCTGTCTTCATGTGCATTTATATGGGTTTGGCCACATGGAGGGTGTTTTACAATGTTTTTCTTGAGGAGAATAACTTCACAGGTGCTGAGATAGGTATAATAAATGCTATATTACAATCAACCATCTTTATTATTGTCCCATTATGGAGCCTTGTTGCTGATAAGAGGGGTATAAGGCCTACTTTAAGCTGGCTGTGCGTTGCAACTGCCATACTTATGCTTCTCCTTGGGCAAATCAAGGTATTCTGGATACTTTTAATATATATTCCTCTTTTGAGTATTTTCCATCAACCTCTGGGCCCTCTCAATGATGCTCTTGCCGTGGAATTCTCAAAAACCAGCAGTAAGTACAATTACGGCAAGCTGCGGACCTGGGGATCTCTGGGATGGGCAGTAGCTTCTGTTCTAAGCGGATACCTGTTTTTGTATATCCCCGTTGACTATGTGTTCCCGTTAACAGCATTTTTTTTCATATCCACCATTTTCTTTCTCAGGATCCCTGCCAAAAGGAAAGTGATATATAAACCGGACTTCCAGCCTTTCAATCTGAGGTATCTTTACAGGAACAAACAACTGTTTACTTTTATTTGTATACTTTTCCTTTACGGTATTGCCTGTTCGCCGATAAACTCCTTTCTCAACCTGTATTTCACTGAGCTTGGTGCTAACAACAAAATCATTGGATATGCATATGCCATACAAGCCTTCATTGAGATACCCTTTTTCATTATAGGTGAAATGTTAATGCGCCGGCTTGGCTCCAGAAGGATCATAATAATCTCCCTGGTAGTTATGGTAGTGCGTATGCTGCTTTACGGCCTTGCTCCTTCTGTGTCATTGGGACTGGCACTGGGAGCACTGCAGGGCATTACCCTGTCGTTCCTGCTTGTCGGTGCAGTTGATTATATTCACAAGTTGTTGCCGGAGGGAAAGTATGCCATGTGCCAGTCAATAATCTGGGGAGTATACTTCGGCATCGGCCAGTCTACAGGAAATGTTATTATCGGATTCCTGAAAGATATGTCAGGTATGACAACAGTGATGTGGACCTTTGCAATACTTGTCTTTGTCACCCTGGCACTGATGGGAGTGCATTTTAAAAGGGGACAGACACAAAGGTGATTATTAAACCAGTTATTTTAAATTAGGCAATAGGATAGTTTTACCAAACATTCAATATATTGACTTTCGCTGTTATTTATATTATTTTTACATTAAAAGAGTACTTATTAGCAAGTTGAAATAATACCAGTATTATGAATAAGCGGGTATCCTGCTTATAACAATCTGAATACAATGAAAAAACTTATCTTATTAATAACAATCGCTGCAATATTAAAGATCAGTCTATTCTCACAATACGACTGGCACAAGGCATATGATTGTGATGGCATCTCATATCCCTCATCAACAGCAATATTCAGGGATACAATATTAATTATAGGTATGTTTGTTTATCCAACCCGGGACCATTGTACCAGACAGAGAGTAACTGCCTATACTCAATCCGGAAAACGTCTGTGGAGATGTTACGCAGGTGGAAATGCAATATTTACAGATTCTGATTATATATATACAGCGGGGTTAGATGATGGGGCATCAGATGTAGGAAATGATGAACTATTAACAATATCCAAGATTGATGAAGCAGGCAATATTGTATTTCATAAGTATTATGACTTGCCAAATATTTATTGGTATGAATACCACTGGCCCAATAGTATTTCTGTATCACCTGAAACCGGAAAAATCCTTGCAACTATTGAGGATAAAGTTTTTATAACTGATTCAACGGGGTCAACACTTGATATTGATTTATTGGGTTCAATACTTGATACTTCTAGTATATATCCACCTCTGGATACTATTATAGATTCCAAGCCTTCAACCGATATTTTTTATGCCGGCTTTTGTGATGAAGAATACTATTTAGTAGCATATGATTCAAGTGTTATTATTTATGAATATGACGAAAAATTGTTAGAATGGGGATTGTCAGCGGATTTCAGGATTATTCAGGCGGAATTCTTTAATGATAAAGTTTATTTGTTAAGTCAAAATGAAATTTTTATACTTAATGATTGGTTAGAATATATAGACACAATAACCTTTAACGACATAACAGAACCGGATGCTTTCAGGATAGATAATAATTCTTTCTGGATCAAAGGGAAAAACGAACTTAAGGATAAATTAAGGATTCTTAAAATCAATGAATTACATGAAACGGACAGCATTTATGATATTGACACTTCCGCTGTGAGGGATAATGTATACTTTGAAATATCAGATAACTGGTTAAGCTTAATTTCAAGTTCAAAATCAAGGCAAACAGCAATAATTTCATATGATATCAATAATATTTATGATATAAAGTTTGATGATGACATATCGATAAAGGATATCCGACTATATAATTTTCATCCCAGTGGAGATTATTTCTATGGTTTTAATGCTGATTTAACTTTTAAAAATGAGGGGGACGATACAATACGCTCATTTACAGTATATTCTCTTCTTTACGATTTTGGGTGGCATTGTCAGGATTGGGTATTTAATCAAAGATATTCGGATATAGAAATTCTGCCCCAGGATACCATATTAATTGATGGAATATCCCTGTCAAGAATAATATATGCAAACTCTGATCTTTGTATTGAATGTAAGGCTCCGAACTCAAAGCTTGAAATAAAAACAGCAGATAATGAGTTATGTGTACCTTACGATCCTGAATCAATTATAGATTATACGGAACACAATTGCTATGAAATTTTTCCTGTTCCTGTTTCCGATATTTTAACCTTTAAATTCCCTGATGCTATAAACAAAAAAATTGATATTTTCAATATATCGGGTGAACTTATTCTTACAGAAACTTCTGCCGGAAATATTATCAATATTGATCTAAGCCATATTGAGCCTGGAATATATATTATCGGCATTCTCCGGAACAATAAGATTGATTATCATAAGCTGGTTAAAAATTGATCTTCTGATTTATAACACAAAATATTTTTATGATAGTATTTAAATTTATATCTTGTTAACCATACAATCCCAATATAATAAAACATATCATGAAAAAATCCATACTCTTTTATCTTTTGATGTTTGTTTCTTTTGCTTTTGCAGGAGGACAGGTTTGCGAAAATGATTCCCTTGCCCTGGTGGCTTTATACGACAGTACAAATGGTGGGGGCTGGACGGATAATACCAACTGGTTACAGCCGGGAAATCCTGTATCCACATGGTACGGCATAACAGTATACAACGATAGTGTTACTGTAATAGATCTTCAGGGAAACAATCTTTCAGGTGTTTTACCTCCCCAGATAGGTAACCTGAACAGCCTTACATCTCTCGATTTAAATAACAACCAGCTTACAGGCTCCATTCCCAAAGAGATCGGAAATCTAAGCAAGCTTACCACCCTGAGCTTATACAGCAATGAGCTTACTGATTCTATCCCTTCAGAGATTGGCAGCTTAAGCAGCCTGCTGTATCTGCGTCTGCGAAGCAACGACCTTACCGGTCATATACCTCCTGAGATCGGCAATTTAAGCAATCTGGTTACATTGCAGTTATACAGCAACGAACTTACAGGTTCGATACCTCCCGAAATCGGCAACCTGAGCAACCTTGAATACCTGCAGCTTAACTATAACCAGCTCACAGGTGAAATACCCGCAGAGATAGGCAATCTCACTAATTTAAAAATTATATATATGAATAACAACCAGCTCTCGGATTCTATTCCGGTTGAAATCAGCAGTTTAAAACTTCTTCAGGCACTGGAGATAAACAATAATAAGCTTACCGGCTCCATACCGCCGGAGATAGGCAATATGAGCAGCCTGAAAAACCTGAATCTGCATCACAACCAGTTCACAGGCTCCATACCGCCGGAAATCGGCAGCCTGGCTGATCTGCAGTACCTGTACCTTGAAAATAACCAGCTCACCGGTTCCATACCTGAGGAAATAGACAGCTTAGACAACCTGATAGTGTTCTGGACTAACAACAACCAACTCTCAGGCGCCATTCCCGCCCAGCTCAACAGCATGCCGGCGATGACGAACTTACGTATTCACAATAACTGTTTTACATTTGCTGACCTTGCACCCTTAGCCGGCAACACTTATGCCGCGTTTGACTATGCTCCCCAGTGCCAGGTGCCAGTCAGCCTCGCAAAGGTCAACAAAAGTACAGGAGATGAACTTCAGCTGAATATTACTGATATTGCAGTCAATGAAGTTAGTGCAGTAAATAACGAATACCAGTGGTGGAAGGATGCCGGTGATATAACATCGCCGTCCGCCTCTCCCCTTCTGGTGATAAGCAGTCTTGATGAGCCGGACGCAGGATATTACCATTGCCTGATGTCGAATCCGGATTTTCCTTTACTTACCCTGCATACTGACTCAGTTCTGCTGGTGATGAACGGTCCTGTGGATATTATCCTGTCCCCGGATGATATTGAGGAGAATGTCCCGCCGGGAACTATTGTAGGTGGACTCACTGCGGATGATTACGACCAGCCCGGAGGACATACATTTGCTTTTGCTGAAGGCGACGGAAGCAACGATGAAGACAACGACCTGTTCACCATAAGCGGAGCTGACTTAAGTATAAACCATTCGCCTGATTACGAAACAAAACAGCAGTACCACATTTATGTCAGAGCTGAGGATGACGACCTGAAGACCTTCGATAAGGGACTGGTGATCTTCGTGAATGATATCTTTGAAACAGGAATCAAAGAGACAACAGAGGATACATGGCAGGTATTCCCCAATCCTTCCGATGGAGTGTTTTATATAGCAATAGAAGGTTCACGATACAAAGATGCAATAATAGAAGTAATTAATTCTTCCGGCGAGGTTGTCAGCAGGGATATTATAAATAACAGGATACAGAAAATAACCCTCAAACATTGTCCTGAAGGTAATTATATAATAAAATTAACAAACGGGGAAAATATATACACTAAAAAGGTATTGATACAATAACGAAACACAAATCCAAACCTTATAAGCAATAATAATCGATCATAAAAACCCATAAAAATGAAATTCAGAATTATTACCCTAAGTTTTATAATTGCACTTGTTTTGTTAGCATTGACAAGCTGTAAAAAGGATGATGACTCTATTTGTATCGCTGTTAGAAATGTTTATCCTGACGGCCATGAGGTTAAGTTTACGGCAAAGGTAATTTCCGGCAGCCAGGTAACAACCTATAGTTATTTTGATGGTGACTACAGCCATGATAGTGAAGTGCACCACTTCACCTATACAGATATCGTATTTGGCAGTTCAAGCGTTACATCTGTAAATGTGGCCATAGATGACGAAAACTTTTCTTATCCCGGAGATAAATGCAAATAAAGCTATTTTAAATACTTATTATTTAACCTGCCTAAATCTAATGAAAACGGCTTTACAGCACTTCCTG
This sequence comes from uncultured Bacteroidales bacterium, assembly GCA_964518655.1. Taxonomy (GTDB): domain Bacteria; phylum Bacteroidota; class Bacteroidia; order Bacteroidales; family UBA10428. The sequence continues at coordinate 27,485 of CAZFHF010000001.1, forward strand.
CAGGCTGGAACTTTATGGCTGTCGGGATTGAAGCTAACTTCTGGTCATCTACAATGTCTGATGCAAACAACTCATACCGCCTTGAACTGAGCCATGATATTGCAGGAGTAAATAAGTACGGAGAAACAGGAAATAAATCGGATGCGATATCAGTAAGGTGCATAAAAGATTAATAAAGGGACAGCGCCCTTTGTTGCTTTCCTCTCAGGGCGCTGTCCCCTTTTTAAAAATTTTTTTAAAAAATAGAGTAGAGTAAGCAATAGTTTTAGTAAATTAATATATAAATATAAAAGCTTTCTTTTAGAAATACCGTATAAACTTTTACCTGTCAAACGAAAACGGATTTATTTAATGATAAATAACCAGTAAAAGTATTAAACGGATGAAAAGGGCTTTATTGGCTTGTACGATCTTATTATTCTTTCTGACAGGTATCTTATGCACTCCCGGTGATTTCAGGTTCAGGCACCTGACAGTGGAAAACGGCCTGTCAAACGGAGATATTACCGGAATAGCGCAGGATAACAGGGGCTTTATCTGGATAGGCACAAGAGACGGGCTTAACAGGTATGACGGTTACGACTTCAAGGTTTACCGCCACGACAGGGAAGACTCACTGAGCATATGCAACTCGGCAATCAATATTTTATATGTATGCAACCACGGATGCCTGTGGATAGGGACTGACAGGGGATTAAGCAGGTATATCCCTGAAAAAGACAATTTTCTTAATTTCACTCAGGGAGAAGAATATCCTCATTCCCTGAGGGGAGACAAAGTTAATGCGATAAATGAAGATATTCATGACAAAATATGGATTGGGACTGCCGGGGGCGGAATAAATTTACTTGATCAAAGCAATGAAACATTAGAACCTGTTGAGATACGAATACCTGGTCTGCAGTTTGACAATAATGCAAACACCATAGTTGCCGACAGGGACGGCGATATCTGGATTGGCACATACATGGGATTAATAAGATATATCAGCAAGTCAGATACTTTCATACATTACTGTCATGAGGCGGGCAATATAAACAGCCTGCCGGAAGATAATATAAGTGCTTTATGCGAGGATGGCAACGGTAATATCTGGATCGGCACGTGGACAGGGGGGATTTGTTTATTTGACAAAGATGAAAACAGTGTGAAGAGATATGGCGGAGTTCCTGATCTTCTACATATCCATACAATACACAGTGACGGGGATAATAATATCTGGGCAGGCATCCTTGATGGTTTTGTTTTATATAACAGAAGCCTGGATAATTTCCGCATTTACAAACAGGAAGAAAAGGATGAATTCAGCCAGCTAAGGACTACTGTTACAGCTATATTTAGAGACAATCAAAATAACCTGTGGCTGGGCCATAACCAGCTTGGTATAAGTTTTTCATTAACGAGCAAAGAATTCATGCATTACATATATAATCCCGCAAGTAAAACAGGATTAAGCAACAGCGAGGTAACCGCTGTGTTAAAGGACAGAAAGGGAAGGTTATGGGTAGGATTCTGGTGCGGCAACATGGACATTATTGACCTGAAAAATAATATCACGAGGCGGATAACCACACTCAATGCTGAAGGCAGTTCAGGATCAGGCACTATATTTTCAATAATCGAAGACAGCGGTGGTAAGATCTGGTTCAGCTCATATACGGGGGGACTGCAAACATATAATGAGATGACAGGCAATTTTGATATTATTGCCAGGTGCACGGGTAATGAGAACACCATTAGCGGAAATGATATCAGAAGCATATGCGAGGATGATGAAAACAACCTATGGCTTGCTGTCCAGGGCAAGGGAGTTGACATGTTTAATCCCCGGACAGGCAAGGTCAGGCATTACAGGAACATGCCCGATGAAGCAAACAGAATCAGCAGTAACTGGACCTTTTCAATTGTACAGGGATATGACGGAAATATCTGGGTAGGCTCATCATTCGGAATCAGCAGAATAGACAAAGAGAGGGATACTATCCGCAACTATTTCTTTGATCCTAAAAATCCCAACAGCCTGATAAACGATTTTATAAATATAATATACAGCGATAACAGCGGAAATTTATGGATAGGTACAAATGACGGATTAAGCTTCTACAATTCAGAGAGTGAAAGATTTACGGGATATACCATAAAAGACGGACTGCCGAACAATGTCATCCTGGGAATACTGGAAGACAGAAACGGCGATATCTGGATCAGCACA
>CAZFHF010000002.1:0-23201 GCA_964518655.1 uncultured Bacteroidales bacterium
TTGCCAGAAAGTTTTATAAGCATCTTAGTGATTTTATGCTGGAAATAGTAAAAATTATTCACATGTCACAAAAGCAGGTGGATAAAAGATTTAAATATCAAAATATTGAACTTTTTAACGATTTATTTGAAAAGGGAAAAGATGTTGCTCTTATATCAGGGCATTACGGAAATTGGGAATGGATGACAAATTTTCAGATTAAGTTAAAGCATCAATTATTTTGCATTTACCGGCCTTTAAAAAACAAATTTTTCAATACACTTATATTGAATATCAGAAGTAAATACGGCATTACCATGGTTCCTATGAAGTCAGTGTACAAGGATGTATTAAATTATAAGCAGAAAAACCACCCTGTAGTAGTATATTTTCTGGGAGATCAGCGGCCACCAAGAAGAAGTAAATTCTGGACAACATTTCTTAATCAGGAAACACCGTTTTATACAGGTTTTGAAAAAATGGCAAAAAAGCTTAACATGGCAGTAGTGTATATGCTTATTCAAAAAACAAGCAGAGGTCATTACTGTGTCAGGTTTGAACTATTGTACAAAAATTCAAATGAAGTCCCTGATTTGGAAATGACAAATAAATTTATCAAAATCCTTGAAGAGTCAATTATCAAAGAACCTGAATACTGGCTATGGTCTCATAACAGGTGGAAGCATAAAAGTGAGATTGTTGAATAACATGAAATTGCATGGAGATAACTAAAGCAGCCATAGTAATACTTAACTGGAATGGTAAAGATTATCTTGAAAAGTTTTTACCCTCTGTAGTACAACATTCAAAACTTGCTCAGACAGAAATATATGTTGTTGATAATCATTCAAGTGATGATTCAATAGATTTTATAAAAAGAAATTATCCTGAAATCAGGATTATCCCGTTTGACAATAATTATGGGTTTGCCCAGGGTTATGTTAAGGCTCTGGAACAGATAAAAGCTGAATATTTCGTGTTACTAAATTCTGATGTTGAGGTTACTGAACAGTGGCTTTCAATAATTGATATTATGGACAATGATATATCAGTAGCTGCTGTTATGCCTAAGATCAGATCATATAATAATAAAGAGTACTTTGAGTATGCTGGTGCCGCAGGTGGTTTTATTGATAAATACGGTTATCCTTTTTGCAGGGGTAGAATTCTGAATGTTATTGAAAAGGATGAAGGACAGTTTAATGATTTAATTGAAGTATTCTGGGCATCAGGAGCTTGTATGTTTCTTAGATCCAAAGCTTACTTTGAAGCCGGGGGACTGGATAAAGATTTCTTTGCACATATGGAAGAGATAGATTTGTGCTGGAGGTTAAAGATATTAGGTTATAAGATACTGTATTACCCCGGGGCCAAAGTTTACCATGTCGGAGGCGGAACATTGCCGAATAATACAGGAAGAAAGTTATTCCTGAATTACAGGAATAATCTTTTCTTATTATATAAAAACCTGCCTGATAATGGTTTTTATAAAACAATTCTCATCAGGTTATGTCTTGATATTCTTTCCTCATTTGTTTACTTGTTAAGTTTATCTTTTAACTTCTTTGCAGCAGTATTTATGGCCCACTTTTCATTTTACTTTTCAATAAGATCCCTTAGAATGAAAAGGCATAAAATAAAGAAAAATATAAAGGTCATAATGCCGTCACAAATCTATCAGGGAAGTATAGTATTTAATTTCTTTATAAGAAAAAAGAAGTATTTCAAACAGCTTAAGTTCTGAATAACTAAGGAAGTCTGCAGCCCCCGCTTCAGAATTTGCCCTCGTCTTCTGAAATAGAGGATGTCCCTTCCGCATTACTTTATTTTATAGTGTAATCCTTTAAAATCAATCCTTTCCTGTGTTTATGCTCCTTTTACCTTCCAGGTTCAAGTATATTGCAAAAGACTGCGAGTAATCAATATTCCCAGGGATAATATGAAAAGAAAATTGCAGTTTGCCGTTTATTAATTTAGAATTACTGCTTTTATAAAACAGGTCAATCCTGCCATAATTTTTTGATTTGTAAAATCCGTCACCATAAAGCAATACCTGTTGTTCTCCGTAATAATATGTTCCCTGAACACCAAATTGCTTATATATTATCAACAGATCGTTTATACTGCCTATTGGATATTTAAAATCATATTCATGTCTTATCCGGTCATAAGATAAAGCTATGCCGGATTTAACCACGAGGCTGTCAAAAAACATTTTTGAAGACAGGTCAACTCCTAAGCTTGTTGTTAAACCTCCGTTATCTCTTATGTGATCATCAGGTATAGGCTCCGCAGGACCGGCAAAATGGTACATAATAAAATTATGCTGATAAAGAAATATCCCCTTTTTCAACATCCCTTCACCTCCGATAAGAAATGTCTCTCTCTTTATATCTGTTTGCCTGCTTGTCCAGTCAATCCATATGTTATGATATCCCCAACCTGTTTTAAATCCCAGGTACATTCCTTCAATATTAGGTCTGAAATATTCCAGTGTATCAGTCAATAATATAAAGGGATGGTTTATTAACCTGAAACGTGGAAAAGCACCTATATAGAAATCAATATGTTTCTTAAATCCATTATAAAACACTGTAATATCCGCTGGGATAAGATCACCTTTACTTCCAAACTCATATAAATAATTAAATCCTGCTTTAAAACGATTATTGTCATTTACTTCAAACCCGGCATCTGCAAAAAGGCGGGAACCAAAAATAGTCTGTGGTTCAATAAAATCATTAAAATATTCCCTGTTGTCGAAAAACCCGTTAAAGCCCGCATCCCACACAAAATTCTGCCCGGAGGTCAAGCAATAAAATGAAAAAATTAAGATTATGATAGTTATGCTTTTCATAAAGGGTAAATATGTTGAAAACTGAATTAGTAATCCAATAAAATTTGGCAAAACTCTTAAAAATAGTATTTTTAACTCAATAATTATTATCGCTGATATAAATTTTAATATAACTGAATATTCTGCAAATAGTAATTAGTATAAGTTTTTCATCTTTAACCTGATATGCAATAAATGCAACGTCTCCTAAATAGAATTGACAATTCGAAAAGTTTTATTTCACCATTATTCCTGTTCCTGGTAATTTGGCTGGCAATAAATATGATTCAGTCATATTTCACTGAGCTGGCTCATGATGAAGCATATTACTGGATGTTTTCAAAGCAACTTGCCTGGGGTTATTTTGATCATCCTCCCATGATAGCATTAATAATTAAAATCGGATACCTGTTGCTTAAAAATGAATTGGGCGTGCGATTATTTATATGTATTTTAGGTACCGGTACTTTATATCTGATATATAAACTTATTGACCATCCGAATAAAAAACTATCATTTTTTATAATCCTGACTTTATCAATAGGGATAGTATCAACCCATGTTTGTGGCTGGATTGCGATACCGGATACACCACTGTTCTTTTTTGTTGCAATATTCTTTTATCTATATAAGAAGTATCTGGATGAGGATAATATCAGGTTAACTATACTGATTGCTCTGGTTATTGCCTTGATGCTTTACAGCAAATATCACGGCTTGCTGGTTATTTTCTTTACCCTTATCTCGAACTTCAGCCTTTTTAAAAGAAGAAGTTTCTGGATTATTGTAGCATTATCAGTAATATTTATGATTCCCCATCTTCTCTGGCAGATTAATAATAATTTCCCTACGTTTAACTACCACTTAATTGGCAGATCTTCGCATTATAAAATTGATTATACTATAAATTATATCCTTGGTCAGCTTGTTACTGCCGGACCGCTGGTCGCGCCAATTGTTATATATTGCGCTTTAAAATATAAATGTACCTGTCAGTTTGAGAAGTCATTAAAGTACAACCTGGCAGGTACGTTTATATTCTTTTTCCTATCCAGTTTTAGGGGTCCTGTTGAACCTCACTGGACTGCCATAGCATATATACCCTTGATTATCTTATCATATAAAAGTATTATTGATAACAGGAAGGTTAAAATATGGATACAACGCCTGTTCTGGCCAAGCATTATCTTTGCCTTTTTTATCAGGTCTGCACTAATATATGATTTCTTCCCAAAGTCATGGATTTTACTCAATGAATTTCATGGTTGGGATAAATGGGCAAATGAGATTAAAAATGCTGCAAAAGGAAGAAAAGTAGTATTTACAAACAAGTACCAATTTCCTTCGAAATATACTTTTTACACGGGTGAGTTTGCCCATAGTCTGAATAACATTAATTACAGAAAGAATCAATATGATATATGGGATTTTGAAGATTCCATACAAAATAAGCCTGTAATGCTTATTCTTGGCACAAAATCAGCAGATTCGCTAATAACCAGCAATGGTTTGATACATAGATATCAGTATATTGACAATTTTACATCTTATTACAGGGTAAAAATCAATATTATTAAGGACAAAGACATTTTTGAACATGACAGTGATGCAAATTTTGTTATTACTATTGAAAACCATACTGAAAAGACTATAGAATTCGGGAAAGACAAAAACTGGAGATCATTTCTCTGTTATACATATTCAAGAAGGGGCAAGTATATTTTTCCTCCAAAAAAAATAGAAAATGCTGAACTTATTTCACTAGAACCACATAGCTGTTATCTTCAGAAAATCAAAATAAAAACTCCTTTAAATCCAGGTAAATATAAACTTCATATATGGATAAAAACAGGAAACCTTTCTCCCTCAGAAAATAGCACTCCAATAAAAATTAAAGTATTTTAATCCCGTTGATTCCCTGAACAGGATTTTCCTGCCAGTGATGTATGAAAGATATTTTTTTCTTCATCCAGGGTTACTTTTTATATAAAACAGGAATTAATTCAGGTAATATTGGTGTCTGATTCTTTTTTGCTGTTTATTTTATGAATTTACAAAGCAATTATATTAACCTGAATTCACTAACTAATAATCATGTTAAAATGAGTTTTAACTGGAAGAATAAGGTATTATTGATAATTGAAGAAGATTATGCTAATTTTCTTTTTCTTAAGGAAGTATTATCCGATACGGGAATTAAGATATTAAGGGCGATTTCACTGAAACAAGCCAGTGAATATCTAACAACAGAAAAGAAGATTAATATAATTATTATGAACATTAATATATGTGGAAACAAGATTCACAGGAGCATATCGGAGATTAAGAGATACAGTGCCTACATACCCATTATTGCTATAACAGGACAGGATTCAATAGATATTGAAAGCGAATGTATTGAAGCAGGTTGTGATACTTTTATTTACAGGCATATTGATATGTTTCAGCTGTTAAATACTATTGATGAATTATTGGATAAAAGCAATATTCTAAATTCCCTGGCTTTCAGGGGGAGATCTTAAATCATACTCATATATCCTTAAAGAAACTGAACCACTTTTTCCATCTGATTAGCCCTTGATCCTTTTATAAATACACTGGCCCCTTTTATACTATCTGTTCTCAGTATTTCTGCCAGTTCATTTATATTATTAAAGAATTTATAGTCATAATCACCGGCGATTTTCTTAAATGCCTTGCCAACGCAAAAGACGTTTAATATATCCTTGTCTTTAAGCATAGACAATACACTCCTGTGTTCATTATCTGCATTATCACCAACCTCCAGCATTTCACCAAGAATAAAATATTTGTTTCTCTCGCTGGTTTCTATAAAATTCTCTATTGCAGCTTTCATGCTTGTCGGATTTGCATTATATGCATCAAGAAAGATTTTATTATTCTTTGTTATTAATATTTGCGATCTGTTATTTTCAGGGATATATTCTTCCAGGGCTCGTTTTACTGTATCTTTTTCTATATTCAAGACAGACGCAAATGTTGCTGCAGCAACAGCATTTTCTATATTATATCTTCCAAACATTTTTGTATTTATCACAACACCCTTTGGGTCATCAGCCATATACAGAATAAATTTCAAATAGGGATCGGAAGACATATATTTCGCCCAGCACCTGCTTTTTTCCTTTCCATACAAAATGATATTCTTATAATTTTCAGGTATTATATCATTCACATTCACATCACTCACATTTCCCAATATCGAGCCATTGCTTTTCTTCAAATATGTAAAAAGTTCCTGTTTTGCTTTTTTCACACCCTCAATACTGCCAAAACCCTCTAAATGAGCCTTACCTATATTTGTTACCAATCCGAAATCCGGTTCTGCTATTTCACATAATTGTGTAATCTCGTTGTGGTGGTTTGCTCCCATCTCAACGATTCCAATTTCTGTATCAGCTGTCATTGAGAGTATTGTTAAAGGCACTCCTATGTGGTTATTAAGATTTCCTTTTGTAGCATAAACTTTACGTTTCTTGCATAAGGTTTGATATATTAGTTCCCTGGTTGTTGTTTTGCCGTTCGAGCCTGTTATTGCCATAATTTTAAATCCGCATTTCCTGCGGTGATAATTCGCCAGTTTCTGCAGTGTTGTTAATGTATCCCCAACTAATATGAACCTTTTGTTATTCTTTGAATACAATCTATCAATAACAGCATATGCAGCCTTATTGTTTATTGCACTTTCAGCAAATTTATTACCGTCAAAGTTTTCACCTTTCAGTGCAAAGAATATTGAATTTTCTGCGATGCATCTTGAATCGGTAGAAATTTCAGGATATTTTTTATACAGCTCGTATAACCTATGGATTTCCACAATACTTGAATAAGAGGTTATAATGAAAAAACCTCATTATTTCTAATGAGGTTTTTTTTAATATTTTAGGTTTAATATAATTCCTAGAATCCTGCAGGACTTCCTACACGGGACATAGCACATCTGAAGCCGAGATCATCTCTTGACTGACTTTCATCAAGAAATCTTCTTGCGCCAGGCGTTAACCAGTATGCCCTGTCTCTCCAGGAGCCTCCTTTATATACTCTGGACTGGTCATTTACCAGTGATGTTTCATATCCTGGTTTCTGTGAGTACATCCTGTCAGAACTTAAACTCTGGCTTTGCTTATCAATATTCCAGTCATCACCATCAATAACACTTGATTCATAATCCCCGTCATTATAGTTCTTATAATATGCTTTCTTATAATTCCATCTGTTAATTGATTCTGCTTCTGTAACAGGTCTGTACCTCAGACGCCCGAGACTGTCTTTTTCAGCAACGTTTCCTTCTTCATCCCTTACAAGGGTTTGAAATACATTTCCTCTGAAAGGATTGAATTCTTCAAAATCTTCAAATGACAGGGGTCTGTATACATCTTCAACCCATTCGTTAACATTTCCTGCCATACAGTACAGCCCATAATCATTTGGCCAGAAAGATTCAACCGGAGCCGGAATTGAGGCGTTATCATTCAAATCACCTGCAACACCCATCATATCACCCCTGCTACGTACAAAATTTGCTCTCATCTGACCTCTATACTTCTTGATATCATTTCTTACATTATGTCCATCCCATGGATAGATCCTGCGTTCATAAATCCTTTCCTCAAAAGAGTTGCCTATTAAAGCCAGTGCGGCATATTCCCATTCTGCCTCAGTTGGCAACCGGTATCTTGGTAATAGAATACCATCTTCCATCTGTACCCTTCTGAATTCTTTATTTGGATCAAGGCTTGGTAGATTTTTATTAACCAATCCTTCATACTGACCTGCCAGATATGCTTCAGTGTTAAAGTTTTCTTCGCCTAATTGATTCGGATCAGGATTTAAAATACCTTCATTAATCAGAATCATCTCATTTACCCTGTCAGTTCTCCATGCACAATAATCAAATGCCTGAAGCCAGTTTATACCTATTACAGGATAATCATTATATGCCGGATGCCTGAAATAATACAAAACATATGGTTCATTATAAGCCATGGGGCGCCTCCACACCAGTGTATCCGGTAAAGCCTTCCTGTAAACTTCCGGATATTCAACAAAAACTCTGTGTATCCAGTACAGGTATTCCCGGTAATCGATGTTTCTTATCTCGGTCTGATCCATATAAAAAGAGCTTACAGTAACTCTTTTGGGAACATTATTCCAGTCATACAGCAAATCCTGTTCAACCCTGCCCATTGAGAATGTTCCGCCTTCGATAAATATCAAACCCGGCCCTGTCTCCTGCTCATATCCAAATTTTACTTCAAATCCACCCATATCAGGATCATTATAATTCCAATTTGTTGTAGTGGATGCTTTTCTTGCTTTACCGCCTCCACAAGCTGTTAAAATGAAAATAAGAATAGCAATTTTCGGAATAGCAAAAAACTTCATGTTCATGACTTTATGGTTTTTGTTTTTCAAATATAAATAATTTTATCCTTAATATACAATATTTACTTTAAAATAACTACAACTAGGGGTATTTTATTGCCTTGTTGATTCTTCTTTTTTTCTCATGCCGGAACATCAACAAAAATGTCGCCTCATGCGCCCCCATCTTATAAGACAGGAAATTATTCCTGGTTAAATTAATATCATAACTGTAAAAAAGTTTATAGCCTGATTTTACAAATCCTGCTGATGCCGTTAATGAGCCAAAACTGAACCTGATATTGTTTTTTGCCCATAAACCAAATGAAAAGCATGATAATGATAAACTAGCTCCATAAACAATCTGATGATTATGTTTACTTTTTTGAAATAATATTGCAGGTGTCAGCACCGGAGCAGCAGGCATGTACATGTTTGCAAGGGGTATATCGCCTGAAACATGCAATGTGTAACTTCTGAACATTACATTATTATCAGCTGAACTAAAATAACTTTTTGGCTGTGTTATATGCTGAACAGAAAATCCAGCCTCAACAATATCATAGATCTCAGCTAAAAAGCCCAGGGAAAAATCCCAGAAAGTGCTCTTAACTGTTTCAAATATTTCGTGTCCTCTATTAATTGCCTGATTATTAGTTATATCAGATTCAAATATCAGATTATCCGTATTCAGGTTTCTAAAATAATAAGAAGCCCCTAATCCTGCATTCAGGTTAATATTGGGATTAATTGTTATGCTATAGGCATAAGTTGAGTTTACAGAAGTACTGGTCAAGATCCCACCTCCAAGGACATCATTTAAAAAATAGACTCCTACCCCGCTTTGATACTTAATCATTGGAACAGAAAGCGAAGCACCATATGTAACAAACGCATCCCGCAATCCGGGCCATTGATTTCTGTATGTCACGGATGCTTCAGGACTGGCAATTGAACTGACAAATGCCGGATTTATATATATTAAATTCACAGAAAAATTTGAAAAATATGAATCCTGCGAAAAACTCACTAAATTGCTTAATATTGAAACAATTAATATATAAGTAAATTTAATATACATTATTGAACTTAATAAGTAAATTTTTGTTAAAATATTACATTTTGCAATAATTTATCAACACTCTCGTTTAATTTTTTAAACACACTCTTACTCAACAATTTTTTTATATTTTCGCATTCTGTCTTTTTGAAATTGCGTATGAGGTATCTATCATTCATATTAATAGTTATAACGACAACTGGTTTTGCACAGGATATTACACTGGACAGAACGATTTCCTGGGGTGCGAACAAAAAAGCAAAATACAATATTAATGACACAACAACTTCCATTCCCTGTACTGAGTATTTATTCTTCGAAGATGCTATATATTATGACCAGGATACATTATTGCCCTATTATTATGAACTGATAAAATTAGATGAATATTATTGGAGTGACAATTTTATTATCACCAATCAGATTTATGAACCAGTTGATAGTGTTAATATAACACATGTTAAGTTTCTGGATAAAATACCTGAAAAGCTGAACTGGCAGGATGCAGTATATTATATGTATAAGAAACCTTACATGAAATTAAGATTTATTCCATTGATAAGAAACGCGGACAGCGGAGCTATTGAACGGCTTGTCAGTTTTACTGTTAAGCAAATCACTATTGCACCGGATGACAGAAGGGCGGTTAAAACAAAATCTACTTTAAGCTACAGAGATAACTCAGTTCTGGCAAGTGGGAAGTGGTGCAAAATAAAAATTCCCCAGAGTGGTATATACAAACTTACCTATAGTGACATTTTAGCTATGGATCTTTCAGAACCATCCAGTATAAGAATATATGGCAATGGTGGTAAAAGATTGCCATATATGAATTCCGAACCACATCCTGATGATATTATTGAGAATGCTATTTACATGGAAACAGGGGATGATGCTGATTTTAACCAGGGGGATTACATATTATTTTATGCTGAAGGGCCGGTAACCTGGGCATATGACACAGTGGAAAATATTTTTGAGCACACAATCAATCCCTATTCTGATGCATCATATTATTTTGTTACAACTGACTTAGGCCCTGGTAAAAAAATAGGCAGTGAAGATCAGGTAAACGAGCCATATACGCACAATCTGACTTCCTTTGATGATTTTGCTTATCATGAAAGAAACATATTTAACCTGGTTAAATCGGGCAGGCACTGGCTGGGAGGGAAAATTGAAAATGCCAGCTTTGATACAACTTTTAATTTTCCCGGGATAGTCATGACTTCACCGGTAATATTAAAAACCAATCTTGTTAGCCGTGCCGGAGACATCAGAGTAATAACTGTAAGTGCTGATAATAATGTAGTGGATAATATTTCAATACCGGGCTTGAATATGGGTTCTTTTACCAGTGTTTATGCAAAAGAAAAGTCAACTACCGTTTCATTTATGCCTCAGGATGAAACAATCAATGTTAACATAAGATATAATAAAATAACATCATCCGATGAAAGCTGGCTGGATTATATAATTCTGAATGCCAGAAGCAAACTCATTCTGGATGATGATCCCCTATTTTTCAGAGATTCGGAGTCTGCAGGACAAGGAAATATCACACAGTTTAATATCAGCGACGCCGATAATAATACTCTGGTGTGGGATATTACTGATATATACAATATCAGTGAGGTTAATACTAACTTAAATGGCTCATTATTAAATTTTAAAGTAAGAACAGATACTTTAAAGGAGTTTGTTGCCTTTGACAAAGCAGGAAATATTCCTAAACCGGTAATTGACGAAGAAATTTTAAACGTTGAATATCAAAATCTTCATAATGTTGATCCGCATAATCTTATAATCATCACATATCCTGATTTTCTCGAACAAGCAGAACAACTAGCTGATTTTCACCGGGATAAAGATAAGCTAAGCGTATATGTAGCAAGAACAGACAAGATTTTTAATGAGTTCTCCTCCGGCAAGCCTGATGTAAGTGCTATGCGCAATTTTGTAAAACTTATTTATGACAAATCTGATGACGATAAGAACTCGCTCAAATATTTATTGCTATTTGGTGACGGTTCATATAACAATTTTTCAAATCATCCTGATAATCCTAATTATATCCTTACCTATCAGTCCCAGAATTCGCTCATCTATAGCAATTCATATGTAACAGATGATTTTTTTGGCTTTCTCGACAATAATGAGGGTGGTTCGGCAAAAATGAATGAATACCTGCTTGATATAGGTATAGGGCGGTTGCCTGTAAAGAGTCCGGAAGAAGCACAGGGAGTACTGGATAAAATCACAGGCTACAGCACAAGCAATAATATGTCGGACTGGCGAAACGTACTATGTTTTATTGGTGATGATGGCGAATATGGTGACGATATTAAACATATGGATCAGGCAAACAAATTAGGTGACTATATAATGGATAATTACCCTGAATTTGTTGTTAAAAAAATTCTCCTTGATGCATATAAGCAGGTAACAACGTCAACAGGACCGCAATATCCTGAAGTAGAAAGGGCTATCATTGACAATTTCAACAACGGAATGTTAATATTTAATTATAATGGACATGGGGGTGAAAACGGTATTACATTAGAAAAGACTCTACAAAAAAGTGACATTGAAAGCCTGGAAAATAAGGATAAATACCCCTTGCTTATTACTGCAACATGTGAATTCAGCCGTTTCGATGATTTAAGTGATGAGGATGGTAATATCATTGAGAAAACATCAGCTGGTGAAGCAGCATTATTGAATCCTGTGGGAGGAGCAATTGCCTTGTTATCAACAACAAGATTAGCATATTCGGAACAAAATTATGATCTGAATAAGAACTTCTACAAATATATATTTAAAAGAGACACTGATCACCATAAATACACATTAGGGGATATATTCCGTATGACCAAAAATGATACTGAGAGAAGTGATAATAAACTTATTTTTACTTTGCTGGGAGATCCGGCATTAAAACTGGCAAATCCTGAATATAATATAATCACTGATTCAGTGAATGGAAAGGCAATAAGTGAAGGGCTCGATACACTTAAGGCATTTTCAAAAATTACCGTTTCCGGACATATATGTGATCATGACAGTCTTAAAATGAATAATTTCAATGGGATAGTATATCCTTCAATATTTGACAAAAAACAGAATGTCACAACTTTCGGAAACGACGGAATCAATACGTTTGAGTTTGAGACACAGGAAAATGTTATTTACAAAGGCAAAGCAACAATAACGAACGGAGAATTTAATTTTTCCTTTATCGTACCAAAGGATATCTCATATAACATAGGCAACGGAAAGATAAGCTATTACGCAGAGGATTCAGTATCCGATGCCAATGGGTATTTTAAGGACATACTGATTGGCGGAACATCTGATGAGATTGCCGATGATAATATGGGGCCTGAAATTGAACTTTATTTAAATAATGAAAATTTTGTAAACGGAGGTATAACTGATAAGGATCCTTTTATTTATGCAAAAGTAACGGATGAAATTGGTATCAATACCTCAGGCAATGGAATAGGCCATGATATCGTAGGTATCCTGGATGAAAACATCAGTCAGTTAATGGTGCTTAATAATTATTATGAAGCAAACATTAATAATTACAACAGTGGTATAGTAAGATACCAGCTTAAGGACCTGAGCCCGGGAGTTCATTCCCTGCAGGTCAAGGTATGGGATATTTTCAATAATTCATCGGAAGAGTCAATAGAGTTCAGAGTAATAGATTCAGATGAAATTATCCTTGAAAAGGTATATAATTATCCTAATCCCATTACAGATCATACTGTTTTTCAGTTTGAGCATAATAAATCCAATGAAAACTTAAGAATAACTGTTTACATCTATGATCTGTCAGGAAGGCTGATGCATACAATCAGGAATGAAGAATCAGCTTCAGGATACCGTTCAGAATCGATTTTGTGGGATGGGAGAAACATTTATGGAGGTAAATTGTCCAAAGGTATATATATTTACAGATTACGAGTACAAACATCTGAGGGGAAGGTGGCTGAAAAATCAGAGAAATTACTTATAATGAATTAATTAATATGCTGATTTTCAAATAAAAATATTTATTATATATTTGCTCCTCATAAAATTAAGCTAATATAGTATGACAAAAAGAGTTATAATTTCAGGTTTAATATTGGGATTGATATTCAATATTGGTATATCTCAGGAAGCGGATTTGAATCCTATTCCATCCACAGTACCATTTCTTGTTATTGCTCCTGATTCCCGTGCAGGTGCTATGGGAGATGCCGGAGTGGCAACAACTCCCGATGCAAGTTCACAGCACTGGAATGCCTCAAAGTATGCGTTCATTGACGGGGAAGCCGGGGTTGCCATGTCTTTTACACCATGGTTAAGAAATCTGGTCAGTGATATAAATCTTGGATATGTATCAGGCTATTTTCGGATAGATGACAGACAAGTTGTAAGCGGTTCATTTTTATACTTTTCCCTTGGAGAGATTCTTTTCAGGGACAGATATGGTACAGAGCTTGGGAATTTTACACCAAACGAGCTGGCCATTGACATAGCTTACGCAAGAAAATTCTCCGGCAATCTTTCCAGTGCTCTGACATTACAGTTCCTTAGATCTGATCTTACAGGAGGAGGTACTCAGGGTGGGGAGGAATACAATCCGGGTATATCATTTGGTGCCGATCTGTCAGTCTACTATCAGAAAGAAACTAAAATATCCGATAAAAGCGGGGAATATGCATGGGGAATAGCTGTATCAAATTTAGGTTCCAAAATATCATATACTGAAGGAACCGAGAAATCATTTATCCCGGCAAACCTTAGAATAGGCGGCAGGTTATCTGTTGATCTCGATGAATATAATTCTCTTTCTCTTACTATTGACCTGAACAAACTGCTGGTACCTACACCACCCAAATATTACATTGACAGTTTAGATGCTAATGGAGATAAAGTTATTGAGAGTGGAAAGGCTGCTCCTTCTTCATTACCTTTAAGCTGGATCCAGTCGTTTTATGATGCTCCCGGCGGATTTAAGGAAGAATTCCATGAAATTATGTTTTCAATAGGAACGGAATACTGGTACAGGGATCAATTCGCTATAAGGGCAGGCTATTTTCATGAGCATGAATATAAAGGAAACAGAAAATATTTTACCGGTGGTATAGGATTGAAGCTTAATGTGTTCTTTCTTGATTTCTCATATTTAATACCAACTTCAGGAAGGAATAATCCTTTGGCAAATACAATGAGGTTTACTCTTGGTTTTACTTTTGATAAATTCAGGGGTTTAAGATAATATGAATATCCGTATAGGTTTTGGATATGATGTCCACAAACTCAAGCCAGGCAACAAATTTTTTCTGGGCGGTATAAACATTAAGTATGATAAAGGTTCTGTTGCCCACTCTGATGGAGATGTCCTGATACATGCCATATGTGATGCCCTCCTTGGTGCAGCAAATCTCCGGGATATCGGGTTCCATTTCCCTGACACTTCGGATAAATTTAAGGATATTGACAGTAAAATACTATTGGCTAAAACAGTGGCCCTGCTGGATAAAAAAGGTTTTGCTGTAAGCAACATCGATAACACGGTCTGCCTTGAAAATCCAAAGATATCCGATTACATACCTGAAATGCAGAATAAGCTTGCTGAGATAATCGGAATTAATAAGGAAGGCATATCCATTAAAGCAACAACAAACGAAAAACTTGGTTACATCGGCAAAGAAAAAGGTATTGCTGCATATTCGGTTGCACTGATTATTGGAAAATAATAGCATAAATCCCCGGTCACCCAAAGGCTTCCCGCAAAGGCTTCCTGCAAATAATTCACTCACCAGCTTTTCTTCTGATCACGGCCATTTCAAAGGGTATATTCTATTACATTAGCATGAATGTATTGAATATGAATATTTTATTATATATTTACTTATCTAAAATGAAAACTTACATAACCATGAAAAGAGTTGTAATTTTAGCATTAATATCATGTTGTATATTTACAACAGCTTTCTCCCAGGGTAATACTGACTTAAATCCGATACCGGCAACTGTTCCGTTTCTTGTTGTGGCTCCTGATTCAAGGGCGGGAGCTATGGGCGATGCCGGAGCAGCAACAAGTCCTGATGCCTGTTCACAGCACTGGAATGCAGCAAAATATGCATTCATTGACGGGGAAGCCGGTCTTGCAATGTCTTTTACGCCATGGTTGAGAAATATTATAAGTGACATAAACCTGGGATATGTTTCCGGTTATTTAAGAATAGACGAACGGCAGGTTGTTAGTGGTTCATTCTTATACTTTTCGCTGGGTGAAATTCTATTCCGTGATATGTACAGTGAAATACAGGGGAATTTTACGCCAAATGAGATGGCTATTGATATTGCCTATGCAAGAAAATTCGCTCAAAACTTTTCCAGTGCATTAACATTGCAGTTTCTCAGATCTGATTTGACCGGAGGCGGCATAGAAGGAGGTGAAGAGTATAATCCGGGAATTTCTATAGGTGCTGATTTGTCAGTCTACTATCAAAAAGAAACAAAAGTCAGTGGCAATCCGTCGGAATTTGCCTGGGGAGTAGCGATCTCAAATCTGGGCTCCAAAATATCATATACTGAAGGTACAGAGAAATCATTTATTCCGGCAAACTTTAGAATAGGCACACGGTTATCGGTTGACATCGATGATTTTAATTCTCTTAGCCTTACTGTTGATCTTAACAAACTACTGGTTCCAACACCACCCGAATATTTTATTGACAGTTTGGATGCTGATGGAGATCAAGTTATTGAGAACGGTATGGCCGCACCATCCTCACTGCCGTTAAGCTGGATTCAATCATTTTATGATGCTCCCGGAGGATTGAAAGAAGAGATGCATGAAATAATGTATTCTATAGGTACAGAATACTGGTACAGAAACCAGTTTGCTATCAGAGGCGGTTATTTTAATGAGCATGAAACAAAAGGAGACAGGAAATATTTTGTTGCAGGTATAGGATTGAAACTAAATTTATTTTTTCTTGATTTTGCATATTTAATACCAACATCCGGAAGAAATAATCCTTTGGCAAATACAATGAGGTTTACTCTTGGTTTTGCATTTGATAAATTCAGAGACTTAAGATAAGTATATAAAGAATATTTTTGTTCGCGTTTAAAACAGGATGTTCTTAATCCTGTTTTTTATAAAATCTTTGAAAATCCTCAGGTGTGCCAATATCTGTGCTTCTGCCATTCTTAAAAATCACAGCTTCTGCCCTCATCCCATTTTTTATAGCTTCAAGAAATATATCACCAGGGTATAATTCGCGCGATGGTAATTCATTTGCTTTTAACTTTCTGTACTGGCTGCTTTTTATAAGCTTCTGAATATGGTAATGCATAAAATCCCAAAATGTAGTATTCCATAATGCTATTGCCCATCCATATTTCAAATCAGGCCTGTCCTTTTTTATGACTATATCTTTTATTTTTCCCTTGTTGTCAAATTCAATCATATCCCATTTCTTATAATTCTTTATACTGAAGACTCCTAGAACAATATCTGCATCAGTTTCCAGCATCCTCTTCCTAACATCGATAAATGCTTCAGCCGGACTAAAAATTATATCTGGATACCCTAAAGCAATATATTTATCTTTCGTAAAATGATATGCCTGGTCCAGCGTAAATGGTGTTCCATAGGGTAAATTCATTATAAGATAAGAGATGTTCACTCCGAGTTCTTTTCCGTCACCATAATAGGATGGAATATCCCACTTACCCTGGCGCAGGATAAAATATATATTTTTTATTCCCGCAATGCGGTAACTATTAATAAGGTGTTCTGAGATAACATTTATCTTAAATCTACTGCTAAATTCTTTTTCAATATTACAAACAGGTATAATTTCCTTGCTGCATGGTATTTTACCAAGCCTCTTTGCCTGTCCCCCGGCAGGAATAAGCCCGATTATTTCCATAGTAAGAATTATTACATTTTAAGTTGCATCTTCAATATTATCAGGTTGCTATTACAAGCACCAACACAAAATTTTTAAAATGTTAATGTAAATATTGTTTCCTTGTTAGGTTCTGATAGTGCTGTAATTGTCCCGTTATGCAGCCTTATAATTTGCCGTGACAAACTTAGTCCGATACCAGAGCCTGACCGCTTTGTAGTAAAAAACGGAATAAATATTTTATCAAGAACATCTTTAAGTATCCCGGGGCCATTGTCAATTACCTGTATGGTCACGCGCCCTCTTTTATTCAGGAATCCCAGAAGCTGGATTTTTCCTTTTCTTATTCCTTTCAATGCGTAAATGGAATTTTGTATCAGGTTAATTATCACCTGTTCTATTAGCTCTTCATCTGCATTAATATTAATATTCCTGGGATTAATGTTCACTGCAAGTTTAATATTGCTTTTTGTAAGTTCGTCACGCATCAGCTTTTGAATATTATTAAATAATCTGCTTACCGGATATATTTGAAAATTTGGCTTGGGAATTCTTGTCAGGTTCCTGTAGGTATTTACAAAGTGCAGGAGGCCTATACTGCGCTTATTAATAGTCTGCAATGCCTCATGAATTTCATCAACAGATCTTTTTTCAAGTTTTATATCATCGTCATTATTTTCAGTTTTTATATTCTTAAGCCTATCATCCAGTGTTGATGAAAGAGAAGCTATTGGTGTAATGTAATTCATTATTTCATGAGTAAGAACCCTGATCAGTTTTTGCCATGCTTCTGTTTCCTGTTCTTCAAGTACATTCTGAAGATCTTTAATAGTGGTAAGCACTATCAGTTTATTTTTTATTTTTATTGTTGTTGAATATATGGCAAGGTGAAGGATATCATCCTCATCCTGTATTTTAACAAGCTTGCTTTCCCCGGGATTTATTTTTAATAGTGTCTGTACAAGTTCGCTACTAAGGGGCTTCAGAGCCTGCACATTTTTCAGGGCAGAGACCTGAAATAATTTCTTTGCTGCCTTGTTAATAAGCTCAACAGTGCCATCTCTTTGATAGGCAATAAGACTGGCATCAATATTCTGAACTACTGTCTGAAGGTAATGAAAATGTTCTTCTTTTTCAGATCTTACTTTCTGAAAGTCTTTAATAACTTCATTAAACGCTTTATTCAGTTCATTGAAAGAGCCTCCCATTCCTTCCATCCGGAATGTACGTGTAAACTCCGAAAACCTTATTGTTTCAAGGAAGCTGGCAAGTTCTCTGTTTGTTCTGTCCAGGAAATGAATAAGTGAAAAAACCTGAAATATTATTGCGATCCCAACGATAACGGGCATCATGAAATAATCGAACTTAAGAGAATAAAAAAACAAGAAAATAAATCCTGTTAAACCTATTACCCTTAATATTATTATAAGTTTAAAGTTTTTAAAGCTCATGTTTTTCTATTCTTCTGTACAGGGATGTTCTTGTCAATCCTAATTCCCTGGCAGCCTGCGTTATGTTACCCTGATTTTGTTTCAATACCTTAATAATAATTTTCTTCTCCACTTCATCAAGCTTATAGGTATCAAAATCAGCATCTTCAGTTTTCTTAATCTGTGATGTAAGAATGAAATCTGAATGATCAAGCGTTGTTGATTCAGTCATAATAACAGCTCTTTCTATAGCATGTTGTAATTCTCTGACATTTCCCGGCCAGGAGTAGCTGTTCAGTTTTTTTATTGCTGCAGCAGTTATTCCTTTGATGGCTTTCCTGTATTTTTTTGTGTAAATCTTCAGAAAATGACTAGCGAGCAATCCGATATCTTCCTTTCTTTCCCGGAGTGGAGGGAGGTGTATTTCAACAGTATTTACCCTGTAAAGCAGATCCTGACGAAATTCATTCCTGGTTAACATGTCGTACAAATCATTATTTGTTGCACATACCAGACGAACGTCGACTGAAACCGGCTTGTTAGCCCCAACCCTTGTAACCTCTCTTCTTTCAATCGCTGTTAATAATTTTGTCTGCAAAGGCAATGATAAATTTCCTATTTCATCAAGAAAAAGTGTACCCTTTGATGCCAGTTCAAACCTGCCTGGTTTTTCTGTTTTTGCATCTGTAAAAGCTCCTTTTGCATGTCCGAACAATTCGCTTTCAAAAAGAGTTTCGGTTATTGAGCCCAAATCAACACTGATAAACACTTCTTCCCTGCGGGCAGAGCTGCTATGTATAGCTCTGGCTACTAATTCTTTACCTGTTCCATTTTCGCCTAAAATCAGGATATTAGCATCTGTTTTAGCTACTTTTTCAATAATTGAAAATACTTCCTGCATCTCAGGTGATTTGGCTACAAAATCATGAAACGGCTTGTTAATTGCACTGCATATCTCTTTTTGCCTTATTTTTAGTTCATCAGTCTCAAGTCTTGATCTTCTGAGTTTTATTGCTGAAAAAACAGTGGCCAGAAGTTTTTCATTTTGCCAGGGTTTAAGAACAAAATCAGTAGCTCCAAGTTTAATGGCTTTAACAGCTTTCTCTGCATCACCATAGGCAGTAATAAATACAACCACTGCCTTTGGATCAACACTAAGGATCTTTGCAAGCCAGTCATACCCTTCCTTACCGCTTATCGCATCTTTGGTAAAATTCATATCCAGCAGAATAACATCATAATATTCATTTGCAAGCAACTCAGGGATAGTATCCGGGGAATTTAAAGTTGTTACTTTTTCGACATGAGGTTTTAACAAAAGCTTAAGGGCAAATAAGATATCTTCATTATCATCAATTGCAAGAATATTGCCGATATTATCACTCATAATCTTAAATATTAATTATGCCAATTACAGGCAGATAATTAGTGCAAATGTAAATGAATAATTTTTATTTTGTTCGTATTCGTACAATTTATGTCACAAATTCGAACATAAAGAATCAAATTATTATTCATATTATTTGGCTATAATGCAATATATTAATTAGTTACACATTTTGGCACAGTTAATGATAACACTGTAATGACTGTTTGAATTATTATAAAATTATCACCTATGTCAGGAATGGACAGAAAAATTGAAAAGAAAGGCATTAATAAAAAATACATTTGGCTTGGAATTGGATCAATATTGATATTAGCATTATTTATTAAAATAATTTTTGGAGATAAAAGCTCAAAGCTCAATGTTGATGCCGAAAAAATCACTATCAGTGAAGTAATATATGATAAATACCAGGATTATATTTCAGTAAACGGCACTGTTGAGCCAATAAAGACAATCTACCTTGACGCAATTGAGGGCGGAAGAGTTGAAGAAATTCTTATCGAAGAAGGCAATATGGTAAAGAAGGGTGATATTATTATCATACTTAGCAATAGTAACCTGATGCTGGATATCTCAAGTAATGAAGCGGTGGTTTCAAGGGCAATAAACGACTTGAAGACCACGCGGTTAAATCTTGATAATCAAAAAATAAATACAAAAACCCGGATACTGGAACTAATGTACGAGTTAAAGAGGCTTGAAAGGACTTATAACTACAACAAAAAGCTATTGGAAAACAAACATGTATCAGAAGAAGAATATAAATATTCAAGGGAACAATATGAACTTGCGGGACAACAGCTGGAATTGCTTAAGCAGAAATATCTTCAGGATTCAATTTACATAAAAACCAGGTTGGCTTCAGATGAGCAGTCAATCGAAAGAATGCAGAACAATCTGGTTCTTGCGAGGCAGAGGCTTGAAAACTTAAAAATCAGGGCTCCGGTTGACGGTGAGCTGGCACAGCTGAATCCTGAGATAGGTGAAGTAGTAACATACGGCACACGCATTGGTACTATTAATATTCTTGAATCTTATAAGATGCGTGTTGAAATTGATGAGCATTATATAGCAAGGATCATGAGAAACCTTACCGGTGAATTTGAATTTGCAAAAGGTATACATGACCTGGTTATCACCAAAGTTTACCCGGAAGTTAGAAACGGCACATTTGCTGTTGACATGCTATTCACAAGCGATATCCCCAAACAAATAAGAATAGGACAAACTGCACGCATACGCCTGGAGCTTGGGGAATCACAGGATGCTTTATTAATACGTAAAGGCGGATTTTATCAATCAACAGGAGGGCAATGGGTGTTTGTGATTGATGAAAATAATAATGTTGCCGTCAGAAGAGATATAAGGATTGGCAGACAAAATCCAAAGTATTATGAAGTTCTTGACGGCCTTGTTAAAGGTGAAAAAGTAATTATTTCCAGCTATGACAACTTTGGGGATAATGATAAACTTATATTGAAACACAAATAAAATATATAATAATTATGAACCAGAATAATGCAATGCTTAAAACTGTAGATCTCATAAAGCTTTTCCGGACAGATGAAGTTGAAACCACTGCCCTTAACAAGGTTAACTTTTCAGTTGAAATGAAGGAATTTGTTGCTGTGATGGGCCCATCAGGTTGCGGTAAGTCGACACTATTGAATATACTGGGATTACTTGATAATCCGTCAGACGGTAAATATTATTTTAATGGTGAAGAAGTATCAAATTACAGGGAGCGCCAGCGCACTGGTATACGTAAGGGAAATATAGGTTTTGTATTCCAGAGTTTTAATCTTATTGATGAGCTAAATGTATACGAGAATGTTGAGTTGCCATTGTTATATCTGAAAATGAAAAGGTCAGAACGAAAAAACAGGGTAAATGAAATTTTAAACCGTATGCAGATTTATCACAGAAAAAACCATTTTCCCCAGCAGCTTTCAGGAGGACAGCAGCAAAGAGTAGCTGTTGCTCGTGCAGTTGTTACTAATCCTAAGTTAATACTCGCTGACGAGCCAACAGGTAACCTCGATTCCAAAAACGGGGATGAAGTAATGAAATTACTCGAGGAACTGAATAAGGACGGAACAACAATAATTATGGTCACCCATTCACCTGCAAATGCAGAAAGGGCAAGCAGAATAATACACCTCTTTGACGGAAATATAGTAACTGAAAATATTAAACATAGTATTTAGTAAGATATATCTGGATTTTTAATTATTTAAAAATTTATACCGGATGAAAGAAATATGCGTTCCGATTCCTGATATTACTGAGGATGAAATTGCTGAGGTTGTAGTCAATGTAAGGGGAAGAAGAATAACATATAACTACAGGATTGAGTCTTTTCCCTGGAAAGCAGATAATATATTAGAACCATATGATGACATTCCCACATTATCATCGTCCAGGATTAATGAATTAAGGAGGTATATTGAAAGCTATGATAAAGAGTGGGAACTGGTTCAAATATTTAATCCTTCTGAAGTTGCCAGTCATATACATGTTATGTATCGCAGGAAAAAAACCTGAAATAATATTCAGAACATTACAATAAAATAAAATTTAATTAAGTTATTTGACTAATAAATAATTAATAAAACTTCAAAATACATATTAAACGACCATGAAAAATTTTAACCGGATAAAACGAACAGTTATAATGATTGCCTCTGTCAACATGTTATTTATTTGCAATACTCATGCTCAAAAGGAATGGACCCTGGAAGAATGTATATTATATGCACACCAGAATAATTTACAGATCAAACGGCAGGAATTAACCTCAAACATGTCAGAAACAAATTATAAACAATCAAAACTTAATGTTTTGCCGAACTTAAATCTTGGAGCGTCAAAAAATCTTAATTATGGTAGAGCGGTTGATCCGTATACAAATGATTATATTACTGATAATACCTCTTCTGACAGATTTTATGCCAGTTCGTCTGTTAATCTTTTTAACGGACTGCAGATATATAATACGATACAGGAAAATAAGTACAGCTTCCTGAGCAGCCAGCAGGATGTGCATAGGATTAAAAATGATATATCAGTAGGAATAGCTACCGCATACCTCCAAATATTGTTTTGCCGGGAATTACTGGACATTTCAATCAGCCAGTATGAAGTAACCCTCCTTCAGGTAGAAAAAACAAGGAAGCTCGTTGAGGTGGGTAACTCT
>CAZFHF010000002.1:23211-27892 GCA_964518655.1 uncultured Bacteroidales bacterium
GTATGCAAGGTTATGGGAAAGAGACAAAAACATTCAGGCTGCAAATGAAAAACTAAATGTCACAAATGCCGGAAATCAGCTCAAAATGGCTTATCTTGAGTTAACACAGCTTCTTGACCTTGATTCGGTAATAAATTTTGATGTTGTCATCCCGGAGGATCTACTTTTAGATACTACTTATATTCTTAAAAGTGTGATGACTATATATAACGAAGCATTAAATAATCTGCCGCAGATAAAAAGTGCTGAATATTCACTTATGAGCAGGGAAAAGTCGCTTGCGGTTCAGATAGGAAGAAGAAGTCCACAGCTTTA
Organism: uncultured Bacteroidales bacterium; assembly: GCA_964518655.1. Classification (GTDB taxonomy): domain Bacteria; phylum Bacteroidota; class Bacteroidia; order Bacteroidales; family UBA10428. The sequence continues at coordinate 23,527 of CAZFHF010000002.1, forward strand.
TTTACAGGGAAATTACTACACAGGATATTCAAGTACAGGTGCCAGGCTCGATCTGAATTCTCCGTATGATATGACTATCGGATATCTTAATGGAGATGTTAATCAGCCGGTAACTTTACCTGTCTACGGAACCGAGGATTATCCTTATTTTGACCAGATAAAAGATAATGCATATAAATCCATTTCAGTAGGTTTAAATATTCCTATTTTTAATCAGAATCAGGTTAACAGGGATATCAGCAACGCCAGGATTTCAGTTATTGATTCAAAATACGCCCTGGAGCAGTCAAAACAAATCCTGTTTAAGGAAATTCAGCAGGCTCATGCTGATGCAATTGCAGCCCTGGAAAAATATAAGTCAAGTACAGAGGCTGTAAAATCAAATGTTGAAGCATTTAATTATACTCAGCAAAAACTGGACGTGGGACTTGTAAGTTCAGTTGATTACAATATTGCTAAAAATGATCTGCTTAAAGCGCAATCTGACTTATTACAGGCAAAGTATGAGTATATCTTTAAAACAAAAATTCTGGATTTTTATTCAGGAAAACCTATCACTTTATAATTTTTTTCGTATAAATTTCTGCATTAAAGAATATATTTTCCATTAAATTGTATTTTTATAATTTAATGTTTGCCCTTTATAAACTTTAAATGTCGAAATAATTACAACTATCATGAGAAAAATTACTACTGCTGTTATCTGTTTTCTTTTTACTGCTTCAACCTTCGGCCAGGTTTTTAATACTGCCGAGATATTGAAAAAAGGAAAAATCTCTTTGGGCCTTAATCCTGCATATTATAATGATAATTTAGGCCTCTTCATACATGGAAATATTGGAATATTGTCAGGAGTTGACTTTTCACTTAAATACGGGTTTCTTGACGGGGCAGATTATTTTGGAGGGGACCTTGAATGGAAAATAATGAGCAAGAAACCGTCTTTATCACTTACTACAGGTGCACATTATGTAAATGACATCGGGCTTGATTGTTCATTCAATATATCAACTTCAATAACAAAGGGTGTTAATATTTACACCGGTGCAGACTCCGATCTGGAACTGGCTAATGACATAGACCTTGTGTTATGGATTCCGGTGGGAGTTGATTTGAGAATAAAATCAAAATTATCATTCATCTTTGAAGCGGAAATACCCGTTACCAATAGCGCTTTCGCAATTATTGACGGAGGGATTGTATTCTATTTTAACTAAATAGCGGATTAACTTTTTTTACACTCTTAGGAAGATATTTAAATCTTCTTTTCATAACATTTAAAAGGTGTCTTTTGAAAAGTAGAGTGGAATTCACCTACCTCATCAAAATGGCTGGTTGCAAATAACTTAGTTTCGGCTGTATTACTGCTTAATGTATCCAACCTGACATAGTTGTATCCTTTATCCTTTGCGAATTTTTCAGCAAACTTAACCAGCATTTTGGCAATACCCCGATCCTGAAATAATGGATTTACTGCAAGCCTTTTCATATACAAAATCCTGGAATTGTTATCCGACCAGTGTATGTCCTTATATTCATCAGGTTCAATCTCATTAATAGTCATCATCCCCAGGCAAACACCCTTATCTTTAACCAGAAAAATGGATCCTTTATCTAAATCTTTTATTATATCTTCAGTACCGGGATAAGAGCTGTTCCAGTGCTTCATCCCTCTTGCATTCATGTCTTTAACACATTGTCTGATTAAAAAAAGTACTTCAATTAAATCATCAGGCTTGGCTAATAATATTTCCATTTGACTCATGCTTAATCTTGAAACAGCTTTTTCTGCTAACTAGTAATTAACAGTTTTATCTCCTTATCAAATATAATGAAATTATACTTAATTCGAAAGTACTAAAAATATAAATGCCCAAAAAACAAACAATATTAAAAGTAAATTTTTTTAATTAATCTAATGAAATAAATTTTATATTTATCCGTAATAAACGAGATATCTGATTTAAAAAGCAGGATTCTGGAATGAAAGTCATAAAATATATAATAGTCGTAATGTTTTTTTTATGTATTTACCTATCATGCAGAAAGGAAGACTTAATTACTGATAATTCTGCCAGACTCTCCTTTTCGTCAGATACTGTAACATTTGATACAATTTTTACAACTATCGGATCAACTACAAAAAATTTCCGCGTGTATAATCCTCATAGCCGGCCTATAAACATATCAGAAATCTATCTGGCAGGAGGAGAGAATTCTTTGTTCAGATTAAATATTGACGGCGACAGATCAAGCAAAGTTAAAAACATTGAAATACCCTCAAAGGACAGTCTTTATATCTTTGTTGAAGTAACTATCGATCCGTTTGGCGTAAATAATCCAATGATAGTTAAAGATTCAATAGTATTTATAACCAATAGTAATTACCAGGATATCAAGCTGATTGCTTTTGGCCAGGATGTTCACCTTATTAATGGTGAGATTATTGAAACCGAGAACTGGATAGCCGATAAACCTTATCTTGTTTACAATTCGATGGCAGTTGATACAGGCCATGTACTAACCATTGAAGAAGGTGCAAAGGTATATATGCATGACCGTTCAAGCCTTGTAGTATGGGGAAGACTTCTTATTAACGGAACAAAAGATAATCCTGTGATTTTCCAGGGAGACAGGATTGACGAACATTTCTATGATTCGGTTGCCGGTCAGTGGGGAACAATATTTATTGATCCTATAAGTATTGACAATGAGATCAATTATGCGATAATTAAAAACTCCATTGCAGGCATACAGATTGGCCATCCTTCAGATGACAAAATACCATCCCTGGAATTAAAGAACTCAATCATTCAAAATGTTTCATTTATAGGCATTTATGCTTTCGGAGCAAAAATCACTGCTTATAATACCATCATTGCAGACAGTAACGATTATGCAGTAACCCTTTTAAAGGGTGGAGACTATAACTTTTATCATTGCACCATAAATAACAGGGGTTTAATCTGGGAAGGAAGATCTTCGGATTATACACTGGCAATCGCAAACGAATTTGATAATCCTGAAATAGACTCAACAGGAACCAAAATAGTATATATTAAAAGAAAAGGTGACCTCACGGCAGCAAACTTCGTTAATTGCATAATCTACGGAAACAAAAATAATGAGCTGCAATTCAGGGATAATAGTGAAAATCTTTTTAACTATAAATTCGATCATTGTATTATAAAAGAAAATCCCGACTCTGTTGATTCAGATAATCCTGAACATTATTACAATATTATTTTCAATGAAAATCCTGAGTTTATTAATGATTATTCACGATCAAATTATAATTTTCAGTTAGATACTTTATCACCTGCAATAGATAAAGGAGATCCCTCAATTATAAGTGAATACCCGTTTCTGGAATATGATTTTAACGGAAATCCAAGAAATGCTGATGAAGCTCCTGATATTGGTGCATTTGAAAGAATAGAAAAATAAATGCTAATAGTATTACTTTCGTTATGCCTGTTTATAGAAATACTTGTTTTTTGTTTATTATACATTCCCTGATATATATCTCATGTAACAGTGCATCCACTCAGGATAAGGCTAGCAATAACAAACATGCAAGTGAGAGAGGTGATGTCAGAGTAATGTTTTATAACACTGAAAATTTCTTTGATATTTATAATGACAGCCTTACTCAGGATGATGAATTTTTACCTGATAGTTACAGGCACTGGAATAATAAGCGGTTTTTAAATAAGCTGAATAATATTTACAAGGTAATAATAGCTGTGGGAGGAACAGAGGCGCCTGATATTGTAGGTCTATGTGAAATCGAAAACAAATATGTCCTGAACAGGTTAGTTAATACTACACCCCTGTCAAAATACGAATATGGAATAATACACCAGGATTCAGAGGATTCAAGGGGTATTGATGCCGCACTGATTTTCCGTAAAGACAAACTGGAAATGCTTGCTAAAAGCTTTATCAAAATTGATTTTCCCTGGAATACTGTGAAACAAACCAGAGATATTCTTTACTTCAAGGGATTGATCGCTGAAAAAGACACGATTCATATTTTTATTAATCATTGGCCTTCAAGATATAACGGGCAACTTGAGACCGAATCATACAGAATATATGCTGCTTCAGTTTTAAGAAGCAAGGTAGATTCAATATTTAAAACAGACAAAAATCCTAAAATAATCGTTGCCGGGGATTTTAATGATGAACCTCTTAACAAAAGTGTTAAAGAAATTCTGTCAGCCAGAACTGATTTTGATGCAATCATACCGGAACAGTTATACAATCTTTCTCATTCACTGTCGGTCATCTCTGATTCACGCACCTATAAATACAAATTCAGCTGGGAGTTGTATGATCAGTTTATTGTCTCAGGTGCTTTACT
>CAZFHF010000003.1:0-26864 GCA_964518655.1 uncultured Bacteroidales bacterium
AACAATCTTGCTTCAGAGGTTTTTTCAGCGGATGACGTACTTCTCGGGAAATATTATATTCAAAACAGAACAAATGTAAGCTATAATGATATTCCCGGATATTTTATTGATGGCCTTATAGCAACTGAGGATGTCAGGTTTTATAAACACAATGGGATAGATAAAAGGAGCCTGTTGCGTGTGTTTTTTAAAACATTATTGCTTCAGAAAGAGAGTTCAGGTGGCGGAAGCACTATAACTCAGCAACTTGCCAAAAATCTCTTTCCAAGAAAAAAGTATTCATTTCTTACCATTCCGGTCAATAAATTTAGAGAGATGATTATTGCTGTGCGACTGGAAAAAATATATTCAAAGGAGGATATTCTTGAGTTGTATCTTAATACTGTTTCTTTTGGTGAAAATACTTTTGGCATAGAAACTGCCTCAAGAAGGTTCTTTAATAAGCATCCCGCAGATTTAAAAATTGAAGAAGCTGCACTGTTAACAGGTATGTTAAAAGGAACTAATTTATATAACCCTAAAAATCAAACAGAAATTGCTATTGCCAGGAGAAATGTTGTACTAAGCCAGATGGTAAAATATAAGTATCTTGATCCAGTTAAAGCTGATTCAATTAAGAAACTTCCCATAAAACTCAATTATATAAAACTTACTCATAATGAAGGCATTGCTCCTTATTTCAGAGAAACCCTCAGGCTTGAACTAGTGGATTGGTGCAGGAAACATTATAAAAGTGACGGCACAAAATATAATTTATACACTGACGGACTAAAGATTTATACAACTATAAATTCTGATTTACAGAAGTATGCGGAACAATCTGTAAAGAACCATCTCTCAAGGGTTCAGAAAGTGTTTAATGAGCATTGGAAATATCAGGATCCATGGGGCACTGATAAAACAATAATTGCGAATGAAATAAAAAAAACAGGAAGATATAAAAATCTTATAAGCAGAGGATTCAGTTACAAGGAAATTATGGAAGTATTCAATACACCTGTTAAGATGGAAGTTTTTGACTGGCAGGGAGTTGTTGAGAAAAATATGACGCCCCTTGATTCCATAAAGCATTACTTGAAATTTCTGCATGCAGGCTTTCTTGCTATGGAAGCTAAAACAGGATATATCCGTGCCTGGGTAGGAGGTATAAATCATAAATATTTCCAGTATGATCATGTACGGGCGAAAAGACAGCCCGGCTCAACTTTTAAACCTTTTGTATATGCCGCTGCACTTGAGAATGGCCATGATCCCTGTAATTATATTCCAAACGATTCAATAGTATTCGCGGATTATAAAAACTGGACACCAAGAAATTCAAACCGTGAATACGGAGGTTATTATTCAATGAATGGCGGATTAACACATTCGATAAATACAGTAAGCGTTAACTTATTGATGGAAACAGGGATACCAAAAGTTATTCAATTGGCTGAGGCAATGGGAATATCGGGCAATTTACCTGAGGTACCGTCGTTAGCTCTTGGAACAGGCGAAGTATCACTTTTCGATCTTATTAAAGCCTATAATGTATTTATAAATAAAGGCAAACTGGTGAAGCCTGTCTATCTTAAGAGAATTGAGGATAAAGACGGTAATGTTTTGTATGAGGCATATCCGGAAGTTTTGCGTAGTGAAATAATATCATCTGAGAATGCTGAAAAAATGATCTATATGCTGAGAAATGTTGTTAATAATGGCACTGCCTCAATATTGAGAACTAACTTTGGATTTAATAATGATATTGCAGGAAAAACAGGTACTACTCAGTCGCAGGCTGACGGATGGTTCATAGGATTTACCCCTGATTTAATTGCCGGGGTATGGGTTGGAGGAGATAATCCTGTTATCCGTTTCCGATCACTGACTTACGGACAGGGTGCATATACTGCTTTACCGATATGGGGTAATTTTATGAGGAGAATATACAGGGATCCTTTATATAGTCTGTCAAAAAAGGCAATATTCAATATTTCCGAGGATGTGGAGGTGCAGATGAATTGTCCTGATTTCAGGGATAAAGAGTATGATTCTATATGGGATTATTTGAGAGAACGTGATGAGACCGTTATTGATTTAATTAAGCGTATGTTCAGGAAAAAGAAGAATAAGAAGCAACGTAATAATTATCACGATTATAATGAATAAAATAGTCATAGAAACAGGAGAATTGAGATTTACGGCAGTATTAAATGAAAGTACGACCAGTGAAAGAATAATAGAAGCGTTACCTTTTGAAGGCAAAGCCATTATATGGGGGGATGAGGTATACTTTACCATACCTGTTCAACTTGAACAGGCAGGGGATGCAAGGGCTGATGTTGCAATAGGGGATATGGGTTACTGGCCCCCAGGATCGGCATTTTGCATTTTTTTCGGTCCAACACCTGCCAGTACAGGTGACAAGCCACGTGCTTACAGCCCGGTGAATGTATTTGGGAAGATTGAAGGTGATACGGCACAGTTGAAAGAGGTAGCTAACGGTGCAATAGTTAAGGTAAGTATGCTGTAACAGCAATCTATTGTTCCAGTTTTGTTTTGCCTAATGTAGCCAGGATACCTCCATCGACATATATAACAATTCCCGTAACAAAGTCAGAGGCCTCTGACGCAAGGTAAATAGCTGTTCCCTGCAGTTCATGGGGTTCACCCCAGCGGTTTGCAGGTGTACGAGTCATTATAAGTTCGTTGAACGGATGCCCCCCTTCCCTGATAGGTGCTGTTTGCGTCGTAGCAAAATATCCCGGTCCTATACCATTAACCTGAATATTATGTTTTGCCCATTCAGTAGCCATGTTTTTTGTCAGCATCTTTAGCCCGCCCTTGGCGGCAGCATATGCACCCACGCTGTGCCTGCCAACTTCACTCATCATAGAGCACATATTAATTATTTTACCTCCTTTCTTATGCTTAATCATGCTTTTAACAACTCTCTTTGACATAATAAATGGCCCTGTTACATCAATTTTAAGTACTTCATCAAAGTCCTTTACTTCCATTTCCAGAAGGGGAGTCCTTTTTATTATTCCTGCATTATTAACAAGTATGTCGATTATGCCAGCTTCCTTTTCTATCCTGGTTATATGCTCATCTACAGCATTTTCATCTGTAACATCAAACAGGTATGCTGATACTTCAATACCTTGTTTTGCATATTCTTTTTTGGCATTATCAAGCTTCTCAGCCGATATATCATTTATCACTATTTTTGCACCGGCATTTGCCAGTCCGACTGCAATTGACATACCCAGGCCATGAGTGCCTCCTGTTATAAGGGCAATCTTGCCTGTCAGATCGAAAAGTTTTAATGACATTGTTTTAGCAATTCAACATTTAAAATTTAAAATTTATCTCAACTCATCCGGTTGCCTGATATCCATATCCCCATAATCAAGATTTTCACCTGCCATACCCCATATAAAAGAATAGTTGGATGTTCCGGCAGCCGCATGAATTGACCATGGCGGAGACAATACTGCCTGCTCGTTAGTAAGCCAGATATGCCTTGTTTCATAAGGTTGTCCCATAAAATGACATATGGCTTGATTTTCAGGTACTTCAAAATAGAAGTAAGCTTCCATTCTTCTGGAGTGTGTATGCACGGGCATAGTATTCCAGACACTGCCTTCCCTGAGTTCGGTCATTCCCATTTGCAGCTGGCATATATCCACGTTACTGTTGACTATCAGTTTATTTATTTTTCTCTCATTTGAGGATTTTAATGATCCCATATTTACCACATCTGCTTTATCCATGGTTATAAGCTTAGAAGGATACTCCTTATGGGCAGGAGCCGAATTAATATAGAAACGTGCAGGTTCCTCAGGACTGATACTTGAAAACTCAACTTTTTTTGTGCCTTTACCGAGGTACAAGGCTTCTTTGTACTTTAACTCGTATTTTATCTTATCTGCAACCACTACTCCCCGGCCTCCAACATTAATAATTCCCAGTTCCCTTCTTGAAAGAAAATAATCTGTTTTCAACGCATCAACAGGTTCAAGTGTTAACTTCTTCATTAATGGAACAATGCCTCCGATTATTAACCTGTCATAATGTGAATATGTCAGATTAATAATACCTGGTTCCATGATATTCTCAACCAGGAAATGATTTCTTATTGTATCCGTATCATACATTACAAAATCTTTGTAATGCACTGCATACCTTTCTTCAAATTTTACTGCCATGTTCTCAGTTGTTAAATATTTTTTTAAAGCATTATAAAAGTAAACATATAACCGGAACAAATGTTTTTATGCCGGTTATTGATAAAACATACAAATTTTAAAAACAAAAATAGATTAATGAGCCTTAAAATAAGTAAATTTATTGATTTAAAAAATATCAGTCCCGATATACAGAAGGTTAATAATTATTCTTTATAAAAAAAAATTAATATATGGCCACATTTACAAGAACTGAAGTATTGGTAAAAATGAAAGAGACAGGTCTTATACCTGTTTTCTATAATCCTGATACTGAAATTTGCAGAAATATCATCAAGGCATGTTATGACGGAGGTGTAAGAGTTTTTGAATTCACAAACAGGGGTGATTTTGCACATGAAGTTTTTTCTGAAATAAATAAATATGCAATAGAGGAATTTCCTGATCTGATAATGGGCGTGGGTTCTGTGGTTGATCCGGGTACAGCTTCATTATATATTCAGCTGGGCGCCAATTTTATCGTTAGTCCTGTTTTAAATGAGGATATGGCAAAAATCTGCAACCGCAGAAAAATTTCCTGGTCACCGGGATGCGGTTCAGTATCTGAAATATCGAAAGCTGAGGAACTTGGGGCAGATGTTATTAAGATATTTCCGGCTTCACTACTCGGAGGTCCTGAATTTGTTGCTGCAGTAAAAGGTCCTATGCCATGGACAAATATTATGCCTTCGGGTGGAGTAGAACCTTCTGAGGAAAATCTGACCAGATGGTTTAAAGCAGGAGCTTATTGCATAGGCATGGGTTCAAAACTTATTACCAAAGATTTGTTGTCTTCAGGAGATCCTGGAAAAATTACTAAAAAAGTAAAAAATACTATAGAACTTATCAAAAAGATAAAGTCATCGCTAAATAAATAAGTTTTATACTATTGATATTGGTCAGTCAGAAAATTATTATTTTAGGATAATCCCACGGCCTTACCGTTTGGCAGGACTTTTATTCTGGTCGCTGCAGGCACTTTTGGCAATCCGGGCATTGTCATTATATTTCCACAGATAATAACGATAAATCCCGCCCCGGCTGATATTCGTGCTTCATTAACAGTGATCCTGAAATTTTTTGGCCTGCCGGTTAATTTCGGATTATCTGATAATGACTTGGGTGTTTTGGCAACACATATTGGCATTTTATCAAATCCGTGCTTTGAGATAAGATTTATATCTGTCTCAGCTTTCATGTTATAATCGACACCATCGGCGCCGTAAACGGATTTGGCAATAGTTTCAATTTTTTCTTTTATTGACGATTCAAGAGAATATAGATAATTAATTTTCTTTACCTTATTATTATTTATGGAGTCAATTACTGCTTTTGCCAGGTCTGTTGCTCCTTCACCACCTTTTTTATAATGTTCTGCTACAACAGCTTTTATTCCTTGCTTATCATAATAATCAACAACAGTATTAAGTTCTTTATCAGTGTCCTCATCAAACCTGTTAATAGCAATAACCGGATCCAGTCCGAACAGCTTTATATTCTCCACGTGTTTATCGAGATTACTTAAGCCGGTATCTTTTGTTAATCCCCCGTGATGCTTAAGTGCTTTAATTGTTGCTACAATAACTACTGCATTTGGATTAAGTCCTGCAATCCTGCATTTTATATGAAAGAATTTCTCAGCGCCCAGATCAGAACCAAAACCTGCTTCAGTAACGACATAATCACTAAGTTTGAGTGCCATTTTTGTTGCGATAGCACTATTTGTTCCCTGTGCAATATTTGCAAAGGGACCTGCATGAACAAATGCAGGTGTACCTTCGATAGTCTGGACAAGATTCGGATGAATAGTATCACGAAGTAATATCTGCATAGCTCCTTCAGCCTTTATATCCCTGGCATGTATCGGTTCACCTTTATATGTAAATGCCACGATTGTTCTTGCAAGCCTTTCGCCCAGATCTTTAAAATCTTCAGCAAGGCATAACATGGCCATTACCTCCGAAGCAGGTGTAATGTTAAAGCCATCCTGCCTCGGGATGCCATGCTTTACACCTCCCAATCCTACAAAAATCTCCCTTAATGCCCTGTCATTCAAATCAATAACCCGCCTCCAGATAATTCTCCTCGGATCAATTTCCAGTTCGTTTCCATGCTGTAAATGATTATCTATCATTGCAGATAATAAATTATTTGCTTTGCTCACAGAATACATATCACCTACAAAATGAAGGTTAATATCTTCTGCAGGCATTACCTGTGAAGCACCAGCCCCGGTTCCGCCTCCTTTAATACCAAAATAAGGGCCCAGAGATGGTTCCCTTAAACATATTGAAGATATGTTGCCAAGCTTCCTCAATGCATCACCCAAACCAATTGTTGTGGTAGTTTTTCCTTCACCCTGCGGAGTTGGTGTCATTGCAGTTACCAGTATAAGATTGCCATCTTTACGGATTTTCCTGCTCTGAAGATGACTAATCGGTATCTTCGCAATATAATGACCATGGGGAAGTATCGAATCAGAATCAAGCCCAAGCTCTGCTGCCACTTCATAAATCTTTTTCAGCTTAATATTATTATACTCCAGACTATTCATAATTACTACTGTTAAATTCGTGGTTAAATATAATTAATTCATTTAATAAAAAAATTAATATTAATCTACGAGTAGTAAAAAAAAATATCGTAAATCCTGAATTAAAAAAATATGGATATAAATTTGCAGCTGTATGAATATGAAGATTATCATATGTTAAATTTGGAGGCATTATAAATGGAGCTTCGGAGAGATAAAAAAGCGGAATACAGTTTGCAGGCAAATTTTCAGGAAAAATTGCACTATTCGAAATACTTTGCATATTTGATGTTTATCATTATACCTTTATCATTAAATGCACAGGAGATATCTGTGTCATGTTCGGGAGGATTTTATCCAGGACCGCTGAATCTGAAGGCAGGTTGTGGTGGATGCACTGAAGTATATTTTACCATTGACGGAAATACTCCCGGCACATCTTCAGAGAAGTATGTCTCTCCGTTATATGTCAGTAAAGAACTTTTAATTAGTAATAATATTGCATATATTCCTACTACGGCAATTCCAAACATAAGTGATGACGGAACATTTTATACATGGAAGGAACCTCTGGAATATCCAAAAGCAGTAGCACTTTCACTTCGGGGCTACAGTAATGGAAATCCTTTAACAGCTACAAGGCATGAAACATATTTTATTAATTTGCCTGAATTTGACATGCCGATAATTTCACTGGTTATTGATCCTGCGGGATTATTTAATGAAGATACCGGAATTTTTGTTCCGGGCATCCGTTGTGATACAAACAACAGCATATGGACGGGAAATTACCATATGAGAGGCCGGCATTGGGAGAGAATAGCTAATCTTCAGTTCTTCAGTGAAGAAAAGTTATATTTTCAACAGGATGTAGGCCTGAGAATTCATGGCTCAAAGACACGTTCCGCACCGCAAAAATCCCTTCGCATTTATGCACGTGATGAATATGGAAAAGACTATATTGATTATCAGCTTTTTAATTCAAATATTAAACATTTTAAGAGATTTATCCTTCAAACACCCTTCAATACACACCGGTCGAATTTAATAGGTGATATTGTAATACATGAATTGAGCAAACCGCTTAATGTGGAAATAATGGATTATAATCCCTGTGTTGTATTTATAAATGGTGAATACTGGGGACTGTACTTTATACGTGAACGACTTGATGAATATTATATAAATAATCACTTTGGTGTAGATCCAGACAGTGTAATTATTCGTGATAATTCAATAAAGGTTCTCAGTAATGACATAAATGATTTTCTGGAAGACGATCTTTCAAATGACCAATGTTATAAAGCATTGCAGGAGAGAATAGATATTGAGAGTTTTATGGATTATATAATTTGCGAAACATATTTTCGAAATCTTGACTGGATGGCAAATAACGAAGGTTACTGGAAATCTTCCGCAAAAGGAAAATGGAGATTTGTGTTATTTGATCTTGACTCAGGATTTCAGCGCTATAAAAAAAACATGTTTGACTATATTGAAGGAAAGGAGGATTCTCCTGTTGCGGCGCTGTTTAAAGCTCTTATTAAGAATGAAGAATTTAAAAAAGATTTTATTAGACGCTATGCCTTTATTGTGAATAACTTTTTCTCACCAAAAAAGGTCATTGTTGTGATAAATTCGGTTTCAGAGTCGATAGACTCAGAAATTAAAAGACAATCCTACAGATGGGGACTCCCGGAATCAAAATATAAATGGTACAGAAGCCTGGATTATATGAAGAAATTTGCCAACTGGAGAGCTGTGTATGTAAACCGCCATATAAAGGAATATTTTGATGTTGAAGAAACAGGAATTAAAACTCTTAGAAAACGAATATTTTTAAATACAGACCTTAGAAGGGGATTGATACCAGGCCTGGTTGTCATTTTTATAATAACATTTATTTTATTCAGTAAACGCAGGGAAAAAGCAAATGATTTCAAGGTATAATGTTAAAAAACAATAACTTCCGTCCCATAACCTTGATATATTATTAAAACTTGATTATTTTTGATAATAATCATTAATACTGGATTATGAGAAAAGCTGTTTTTCTATATTCATTACTGTTCACGGCATTGTTATTTTTATGCTTTTCCTGCACTGCTGATAAGGAAGAAATTGATACCTGCGGGCTTGATAATATTACTTATTCATCTGACATTCAGCCTCTGCTGGAAGTAAGTTGTGTATCCTGCCATAATAGTACAAATTCCAATGGAGGAATTAACCTGGACAGTTATGAAAATGCAAGTGATGCTGCAAACAGCGGAAAATTACTTGGTGCTGTTAAGCAGGAATCCGGTTTTGCAGCTATGCCTCCATCAGGCAGGCTCGATTCATGCCAGATCGCCAGGATCGAGGAATGGATTGACAAAGGATTACCTGAATAATTTCAGATAATTATAAAATTTAAAAAGATGAAAAGAATAGTATTTTCAGTTTTAGTAATTCTTGTTTCAATACAGTTATTACCGCAATCAAAATACCTGGCAAATGAAGGTTATATCTGGTTTTTTTCCAGTGCGCCTCTAGAAGATATTGAGGCACACAATAAAACCGTTAAAGCAATAGCAGATATGGAAACCGGCGAACTTGTTGTAAAGGTTCCTGTTATCAACTTTAAATTTGATAAATCATTGATGGAAGAGCACTTTAATGAAAATTACCTTGAATCCGACAAGTATCCTACTGCAACATTTAAAGGAAGATTTTTAGACATTCAGAGTATCGAAATTACTGAAGGTAAAAAGTATAATATATATGCCAGGGGGGATCTTGCCATTCATGGAGTAACAAACAATATAAAAGAAAGGGCATTGCTTGAGATAGTTGATGATGAGACAATAAAAATATCAGGTACATTTAAGGTTGCCCTGGAAGAATATAATATTAAAATTCCAAAGATGGTAGTTAAAAATATCGCTGAAATAGTTGATGTAAATGTTGAACTCACACTTAAACTTATTAATGAATAGTATTAAATAAAAAATATTATTGGCAGGTATGAAAAAGCTATTATTGCTACTGCTTCCTTTAATGAATATTTGCTCCTTAAACAGCCAGGATCTGGAAAGCTTTCTTGAAGATAGCCAGTCTGCAGTACCGGAGTTTGTATACGGGACCTTTAAGACATCAAGAATAATTAACGGCCATTCCGTTGAGAATCCGGCAAAAAATGATTTGTATTTTATTATCTCACATCGCTTTGGGAGGCTTAATGAAGGTGCCTACAATTTTTTCGGCCTCGATTTTTCTACTATCCGCCTGGGATTCGATTATGGTTTAACCGAGAGGATTGCTATTGGCATAGGAAGAAGTACTTACCAGAAGAATGTTGACGGATTTATAAAAATTAAACTTCTGCGTCAAACCCAGGGTTCCAACAAAGTACCTGTTTCTTTGTCCTTGCTTTCATCTGTCGACGTTTACGGACTTAAGTGGCTTAATAAAGAATTTGATCATCAGTTTATTCACAGGTTATCATATATCAACCAGATTATTCTTGCAAGGAAAATCACATCAGGAATTTCACTTCAATTGTCACCTGTTTATATCCACAGGAACCTGGTTAAAAATGATAATTACGTGAATGAGATATTCGCAGTAGGAGCGGGGGGAAGACTGAAGCTGACCAACAGAACATCACTTAATGCTGAGTACTATTATCTGTTGACAAGGGATAATATTGAAAATCAGTACGACTCATTTTCAGTTGGTTTTGATATTGACACAGGGGGGCATGTTTTTCAGCTTCATTTGACCAATTCTACCGGATTCAGTGAAAAGGGATTTATATCGGAAACCTCAGGAAACTGGCTTGATGGCGAAATACATTTCGGATTTAATATAAAAAGAGTATTTTCTTTATAATTGATAAAATTTTACTTCTTATTGGCGCGTCTTTGACTTCAATATGAAGTGCAGCCTGTATTTTTCCCCCAAATACATCGTAAAAGGATCATGAAAATAACGGCTTGCTGTTTTTCATCTCCTGAATCACTTCTTCCAGGCCCTTTTTGTACGAAGGGTATTCGGGCTTCCAGTTAAGATATTCTTTTGCTTTGGCATTTGACACCTTGCAGTCCATATTTATTATTTCATACAAATCCCTTCCTATCACAGCTTTTATTATGAAACCAGGTACGTTGCCGGGTCGTTTTTTACCCATGAGATCAGCCATATGATATGCAAAATCCTTCTGTCTTGCAGGCACATCATCAGCAATAATGAATTTCTTACCAACAGGAAGACTTTCAGCTGCTTGCACAATAGCCCGGGCGGCATCTTTTGCATGGATATTCGGGATATAGTTTTCACCCTTTCCAATAATTTTAAATTTTCCTTTATCAACCATGTCGTACATAAACCTGAAAAGTCCGCCGTTACCGTATATCTTACCATAAATAAACTGGCTTATTTCAGGCTTTTTTGATTTTATGGCATCATTAACCATCTTATCCGTATCAGACCCAATCCGCGTTAATCCTGCACGCAGTATTGGCCATGTTTCATCTGCCAGTTCATTACCGGTAGTCCTGTAACTTGTGCCCCCGGGTAATATAACCGGGACATTGAATTTTATTGCCAGATCCATGGAGTTTTTGAAAAATCCGTTTGTCTCTTTTTTAAGCTCGTCAAATTTTTTCCTGGTAACTCTTTTACCGGGTTTAACGCCTGGCATTGCCAGAAGAATGATCAGGTCAACATTACTAATGCTGCCAATGAATGTATCAGGTTTCAGAATGTCACCCGGTACTCCTGTAGCGCCAAGGGAATTGATTTTCGATATTTTTTCCTCCGAGCGCGTTAACGCATAGATAAAATGTTTCTTTGCAACTAATTCCGGCAACAGGTAGCTGCCAACCAGACCTGTTCCGCCTATTAACAATATTCTCATTTATTAATCTGATTAAATATTAATGAATGAATTTTATTGAAAGTATAAATAACTGATAATTATGCCACAGCCAATATCAAAAAAATAAAAGTGATATAAAAAAACTTAATATGGACAAAAATAAATAATCTTTCCTGTTTCGGTATTATCCTCAGTGGTTAACCTGTAATAATATAAACCACCTGCTTGTTCCTGGGGCATCCATTTTACATTGTATTTACCGGCAGAAAGAAAATCACTGATCAGTGTATGTATTTTTTTACCATAGTAATCAAATATTTATAAACAAATCCTGCTATTTATATTCGAATATAATGTTTCAAAAAAAATCCTTTCTGAAAATAAGTCAATTGTTATTTTGATGAGTTGTAAGTTAATCCGGAGATTGAAATCATAAAGATCATCACTGAACCGAAAAGCATTGCGCATATAATAGTAATTACAGTCCCTGTCAGTGTTTTCTCCTGGTCAACTCCATACTTGATGGTATGTATCAAAGGATAAAGAAGTATATAAAATCCAACAAACAAGAACATGATGTGAAATACAACAAAGATAATTTTTCCAAAGAGTGTGGTTTTAAAATTTACTTTTTCTTTTTTGCTATTATATATTCTCCAGGCATTTTCTCTTGACATCCTGTATTTCACCTGTTCTTTATTATAGTAACTTTTGTACTGCGGACTGGTTCTTGCTCTTTCGCGGTAATAACTCATTCTTCTTCTGTACAATGCCTGGCATGTTCTGTATTTCTGAATAAATTCGAAAGCCTGCTTGGTTTTTATGAACTCTAAGTGAGCATCAGGAGAAGGATTTATATCAGGATGTAATAGTTTTGCTTTTTGGCGGTAAGCATGCTTTAATTCAGCAGTGCTTGAATTTGGATTAACACCCAGTATTTTGCAGTAAGCACTATACATCAGGAATTTTGTGTTTCTGGTTTTTAAATAATGCCCGGATTCAACAGCATATTAATATCTATAGTATAAATTTATTACAAATATTTTATTTTACATGCAAGAATCATCTTCTGAGAGAAAATACTTATTATTCAATACCAAAATCAAAATACTCCTTTGCATTATTATAACATATATTTTCAACCATTTGTCCAAGTAACTGCATGTCATCCGGAGCTAATCCGGATTCAACATCATTACCGATCAAATTACACAGTATTCTTCTGAAGTACTCATGTCGTGCATATGAAAGGAAACTTCTGGAATCAGTAAGCATTCCAATAAAACGGCTTAATAATCCAAGGTTTGATAAAGTGTTCATTTGCTTTTCCATTCCGTCCTTTTGATCCATGAACCACCAGCCGGAACCAAACTGGATTTTTCCAGGTACCGAACCGTCCTGGAAATTACCTGTCATGGTTGCTACCAGCTCATTATCTCTGGGATTAAGATTATAAAGTATAGTCCTTGCCAGTTTATTTTTCCTGTCCAGTTTATCCAGGAACCTTGATAACGGTAATCCTATTTCAAAATCTCCGATCGAATCAAATCCCGTATCAGGACCTATATCTTTTAAAAACCTGGTATTATTATTTCTTAATGCACCAAAATGATATTGCTGTACCCATCCTTTTTCATAATCCATTATTCCCAGCTCATAAAGCATGAATGATTTGAATTTTATGATCTCTGACAGGTCAAGTGAATTGCCTCCCCGAACCTTATTAAAAATTGATTTTATTTCTGATTCTTTATAATCTTCTGCATACAGTGTTTCCAATCCATGATCAGATAGCCTGCATCCCTGTTTATGAAAAAACTTATGCCGTTTTCCCAGCACCTGCAGTAAATCAGTTAACCGGATTATTTCAGTACCCGTTACCTGTGAAAGATTATCTATATATTTATTAAAAGCCTCCGCATTGCCAATATTTACTGATTTGTCCGGTCTCCATGCAGGCAGTACCTTAACTTCAAAGCCGTCCTTTTTAATTTTTTTGTGTTGTTTAAGTGAATCAACAGGGTCATCTGTTGTGCAAATGCACCTGACATTATACTTGCGTATTATATTACGCGTAGAGAATTCATCTGTCTGAAGCATGGCGGATGCTTCTTCATAAATCTCTTTGGCAGTAGAGGGACAAAGTATCTTGTTAATTCCAAATGCTGTTTTAAGCTCAAGGTGCGTCCAGTGGTAAAGTGGATTTCTAAGTGTGTTGGGAACAGTATTAGCCCACATCTCAAATTTTTCATAATCGCTGGCATTTCCTGTACAATATTTTTCTTCAACTCCGTTTGTTCTCATGGCCCTCCATTTGTAATGATCTCCGTAAAGCCAGATCTGCGTTAGATTGGCAAACTTTTTATCCTGGGCTATTTCTTTTGGATCAAGATGACAATGATAATCTATAATTGGCATCTTTTTGGCATGGTCGTGATATAATATCTCTGCAGTTCTCGTTTGCAGGAGGAAATTATCATCCAGAAACTTTTTCATTGGCGGGAATTTTATGTTGTTATATCATATATAGTAATACAAAAATAATCTTTTATCATAAATACCAAATCAAAAGCAATTTGCTGTTAAATATTTGCATAATTTTCTGTTCTGAAAGAACAGCTGTTAACCTATATTTCATTAGTATCCGGTTGAAAAATAAACATTTTTCATGTTATTATTAATTATTTTTTTATTTTTGTTTAAATAAGTTCCGTGTACGTACACGATGTTTAAAATTTACTATATAACAGTTTAACACATAATATTATCGAACGCAAGCCAAACAAGATAAGGATCGTTGATATTGCCCAACTTGCAGGTGTTTCCGCGGGAACAATTGACAGGGTGATCCATAACCGGGGGGAAGTATCTGATACTACCAGAAAGAGAGTTATGAGGATAATAAGGGAATCCAACTATGAGCCGGATATACTGGCAAGTACACTGGCTTCAAGAAAGTTAATCAGGTTTGCCGTTCTTTTCCCTGAAGAAAACCGCGACAGCTCATTCTGGAGTCAGCCATTGCTGGGTGTTAATAATGCATTAAAGGAAATAGCTCATTATGGAATTATAACAGAGAGTTATTTGTTTAACCAGTTCAAAAGGGTTTCCTTTCAAAGGCAGGTGAAAAAAATCATTCAAAACGAACCGGATGCCGTACTTATTGCTCCTTTTTACTATGAAGAAACTGCAATGTTGATAGAGAACTGCAGAATTAAAAATATACCTTATGTATTTATTAACGCAAATTTTAAGGATGATAACAAGTTAAGTTTCATAGGACAGGATTCAAGACAGAGTGGGTATCTTGCTGCAAGGTTAATGAATTATAGTATAATAAAAAATTCCGGATTGCTGGTGTTAAACATTTCAGGGGCATTGGACAATCATAAGCATATATTGAGCAGGCAGGAAGGATTTGAATCCTTTTTCAGGGAAAAAACGGATTTGAAGAATAACATAATTATTCAAAATATAAAAGATACAGACAGGAACACTATCAATAATTCATTAAGGGGGATACTGAAAGAGTCTTCAGGTATCAGGGGAATATTTGTGACAAACTCTAAAGTATATCTGATAGCAAGGTATATTGAAGAATGCGGAAGAGGCAAAATAACATTAATTGGATACGATTTGACCAGGGAGAATATAAGGTATATTGAGAGCAATACTATAGATTTCCTTATCAGTCAAAGACCTGTTGAGCAGGGTTATGATGGCATTATGACGCTTTTTAATTATGTAGTGTTGAAAAAACAGGTAAAACAGGAGCAGCATCTGCCAATTGATATTATTACTAAAGAGAACTATAGGTTTTATATTTAATAATTTATTTTTGGTTAGCTAAAAATTTTAAACGAATGAAAGAAAAAATATCTTTTAATGATTTGGATAATAAGGTCTGTGCTATCACGGGCGGTGCAGGTGTTATATGTTCTACCCTGGCAAAGGGACTTGGTTATGCAGGTGTTAAAACAGCTGTTTTAGATATTAATGAAGAGATGGCCTATAAGGTCTCATCAGATATTGAAAAGGAGACAGGTACTTTGTCAAGAGGCATCAAAGCTGATGTACTTGACTCAGAATCATTGAAAAAGGCAAAAAAGGAGGTAAATAATGAACTGGGGAAGATTGATTTTCTGATTAACGGTGCAGGAGGCAATTCACCCAGGGCAACCACACAGATTGAACGTATGCAGAAAAGTGATATCAGGGAGCTTGAGAAAACTTTCTACGGCCTTAAAATGGATGGTTTTGAGTGGGTTTTCAATTTAAATCTGAAAGGTACAATTCTGCCATCAGGCATATTCACCACAGATATGCTTGAAAAGGGTGAAGGAGCAATAATAAATATCTCCTCAATGGCATCAATAAATCCACTTACAAAGGTTCCTGCGTATTCAGCCGCAAAGGCAGCGATTAATAATTTCACAGCATGGTTGTCAGTGCATCTTGCAATGACAGGAATAAGGGTTAATGCTATTGCTCCCGGGTTTTTTATTACAAGCCAGAATCGTTTTTTGCTTATTGATGAAAAAACGGGTAAACCTACCCCCAGGGGTGAAAAAATTCTGGATAATACACCAATGCGCAGATATGGTGAGGTGGATGAGTTGATAGGTACTACTTTATATTTGCTGTCAGGAATATCAAAATTTATTACGGGAGTAGTTATTCCGGTTGACGGGGGTTATAGTGCCTATGGAGGTGTATAGCTATATCAGGAAGTAAAAAATTAATACGTTAACAATTATAAAATTTTAAATGCATGAAAAATGTAATTATTGCTCAGTCAGGAGGACCTTCACCTGTAATTAACAATACACTAAGAGGAATAATTGATGCGATGAAGTGTTTTCCCGGGAAATTTGGTGATGTATTTGGTGGCTGGCATGGTATTGAGGGAGTTCTTAAAGAAGAATTGCTTAATCTTTCAGCTCAGGATGAAGAAGAAATCGCATTACTGAGGGTAACACCTGCTGCAGGAAGTATAGGCACATGCAGGTATAAACTTAAGGAACACCAGGAAAAAGATTTTATGCGGATTATGGAAGTATTCAGGGCACATAATATCGGTTATTTCTTTTATATAGGGGGTAATGATTCACAGCACACGGCTTTTATGGTAAGTGAGATGGCAAGGGAACATGGTATGGAACTCATAGCTGTTGGCGTTCCAAAAACAATTGATAATGACGTTGGTGACAGTGAGTTTAAACTCATTGATCACACACCCGGATACGGAAGCGTTGCCCGCTACTGGGCTCATATTATTCAAAATGCAAACGAGGAAAATATGGGTTCGAGTCCTGCTGATCCCGTACTTGTGATTCAGGCGATGGGAAGAAAGATAGGCTATATTCCTGCAGCAAGCAGGCTGGCAGATCCTCAGAGGGAGATGCCCCTTCAGATATATTTAAGTGAATCAGGATTAACACTTGATAATCTGGTTGATAAAGTTAATGATCAGGTTGCAAAGGACGGAAGATGCATTGTTGTTATCAGTGAAGGATTCAATGTCGGTGATATTGGTGATGTTAAGGATGCTTTTGGCCATGTATCTTTTGGCTCCAGCAAATCTTCCGTACAGCAGACCGTTGTAAACTATTTGAACAGCAAAGGCATCAAAGCCAGGGGTTCAGCAAGGGGACAGGTGATGGGAACAGATCAGAGGCACTCGATAATTTATGCATCAACAGTTGATCTGGACGAGGCATATAAGGTTGGCCAGAAAGCCGCAGAGATTGCCTCTGCCGGAGAAAACGGATGGATGGCAACAATCCTGAGAGAACCCGGAATAATTTACAATGTTAAATATGATAAGGTATCCCTTGAAAAAGTTGCACTTTCCGAAAGAGCATTTCCGGAAAAATGGATAGGTAAAAGCCGTGTTGATGTTACGGATGAGTTTCTCAGGTATGTAAGGCCATTAATCGGAGAAGACTGGGTATCAGTTCCTTTGGTTAACGGAATACAGAGGTTTACAAGATTTAAGCCTGTATTTGCAGAGAAAAAGCTGTCCCTGTATAAACCTGAAGCTGAAAAATAGTCTAAAAAATAATTTTAAATTATGGAAAAAAATCCGCAAAATGAACTGGCAGAATTTAAGCCTGGCAAGGAATTTTTTGTTGGAATAGATTCTGACGGTTGTGTTTTTGATACAATGGAGATTAAGCAAAAGGAGTGCTTTTGTCCTAATATGATAAAATATTTTGAACTGCAGACGGTTTCGAAATATGCAAGGGAAACCTGGGAATTTGTCAACTTATATTCAAAAACCAGGGGCTGTAACAGGTTTATTGCTGTTGACAAGTTTTTTGAGTTATTGGCAAGGAGGAAAGATGTGATAAGGAGAAACCCTAAATTAAAGGATATTGCTCCATTACGTGAATGGATCAGGAAGGAGACAAAACTGGGAAATCCTGCACTGGAGAATTATGCCAGGGAAGCAAATGATCCTGTTATTGACCTTGCACTAAAATGGTCAAAGAAAGTAAATTCTGATATAGCTGAACTGGTATTCGGGATTGCACCTTTTCCATTTGTTAATGAATCCCTGAACAAGATTGGTCCAAAGGCTGATATTATTGTCGTATCCCAGACACCTGTTGAAGCTCTTACCAGGGAATGGAAAGAAAATAACATTGACGGCTTTGCCAGGATTATAGCAGGACAGGAATATGGAACAAAAACCGAACATATCAAATATGCAGCAAAAGGTAAATATCCTTATAATAAGATACTGATGATTGGAGACGCCCCGGGAGATATGAAAGCTGCAAAAACAAACGGAGTTCTTTTTTATCCTGTTAATCCGGGCCATGAGGAAGCATCCTGGGAAAGACTGTATAAGGAAGCTCTGGATAAGTTTTTTGAAGGTTCATATGAAGGTGAATATGAGAAAAAGCTGATCGAAGAGTTTGAAGCGTTCATGCCTGCTGAACCATCATGGGAACAGGTATAGGAATATTTTCACATTAATTAATAATTACAAAAAACAAAAATAAACAGTGCTATTATTTGCCAAAGGATCGGAATCATCAGAGCTCGATAATAACGACCTCAGGGATGGATTATACAAATCACTGGATGCCATAGGTCCGGTGAAAAAGGTGCTGGTTATTCCTCCTGATCTTACACGGGTGCATTCCAGAGGCGGCGATCTAACAAGATTTGTATGGGAGTATTACAGGGATCACCTGACAGATATTCTGCCGGCACTTGGCACACATATTCCCATGACTGACAACGAGATTGATGATATGTTTGGTAATATTCCCAAAAACCTGTTCCGGGCACATGACTGGAGAAATGATGTAGTTGAAATTGGCCGGGTACCGGCAGAATTTATCAGGAGGATTTCAGAAAATAAGGTTGACTTTTCATGGCCCGCGATGGTTAATAAACTAGTTGTCAATGGTAAGTATGACCTTATATTGTCCATTGGGCAGATTGTCCCTCATGAGGTTACAGGTATGGCAAATTATAATAAGAATATACTGGTCGGAGTAGGGGGTGCTGAAGCTATAAATAAGAGTCATTATCTTGGGGCTGTCTATGGAATGGAAAGATTAATGGGACGGGCAGATAATCCTGTCAGACAGGTTCTAAATTATGCTGCAGACAAATTTACCGGATATCTGCCTGTTATATATGTGCATACAGTGATTGCAAGAGGCGAAGATAATAAGCTTAAAGTCAAAGGATTATATATTGGTTACGATAATGAGTGTTTTACAAAACCTGCAGAACTCTCCGTGAAAGTAAATATTAAAATACTTGAAAAACCGTTGAAGAAAGCTGTTGTTTACCTGAATCCACATGAATTTAAGAGCACATGGCTTGGAAATAAAAGTATTTATCGTACAAGAATGGCAATGGCTGATGATGGTGAATTAATAGTTCTTGCACCGGGATTAAAAGAATTTGGAGAGGATAAAGAAATAGACAGGCTAATACGAAAATATGGTTATGTAAATACCCCGCAAATACTGGATCATGTAAAAAACAATGAAGATCTACGCAATAACCTCAGTGCCGCTGCACATCTTATCCATGGAAGTTCTGAAAACCGCTTCACTATTACCTATTGTACCAGGCATCTTTCAAAAGAAGAAGTGGAAGGAGTAAATTTTAAGTTTACTGACCTGGATCCGGCAATAAAAAAATATAATATTGAAAAACTTACTGATGGCTATAATGTAGTTGACGGAGAAGAGATTTTTTATATTTCAAATCCTGCACTGGGTTTATGGGCATCAAAAGGAAGATTTGACAATTAAATATTGAACATCAGAATAAGTATTATATGAAAATAATAAAATGGGGATTTATTGGATGTGGAGATGTGACGGAAAAGAAAAGCGGCCCTGCTTTTAATAAAGTTGAAGGATCGGAAGTAGTTGCAGTAATGAGGAGAACAGCATCAAAGGCTCAGGATTACGCAAAAAGGCATAACATACCAAAGTGGTATGATGATGCTGATAAGCTCATTAATGATCCTGAAGTTAATGCTGTTTATGTAGCAACACCTCCGGGATCTCATACTGAATATGCCATCAGCGCAATGAAGGCCGGTAAACCAGTGTATGTCGAAAAACCTATGGCATCAAATTATGGGGATTGTATAAAAATGAATGATACAGCTTTTGAAAAGAAGTTGCCATTGTTTGTAGCTTATTATAGAAGATCCCTTCCATATTTCTTAAAGGTTAAGGAACTGGTTGAAAATGAACTTATAGGAAACATCAACCTTATTAGTATTAAATTTTGGAGCACACCACGGAAAGATGATTATAATCCCGGCAACCTTCCATGGAGAGTTGTTCCGGAAATTTCAGGAGGTGGATACTTTTATGATATGGCTTGTCATCAGCTGGATATTCTTGATTATATCTTTGGCCCTGTAAAAGATGCTACCGGTAAATTTTCTAATAAAGGAGGATTATATACTGCGGAAGATACAGTTGCTGCAAGTATGGAGTTTGAATCAGGCATAGTAGCCTCCGGATCATGGAGCTTCGTCGCTGACAGTAGTTATGAAACTGATATAATTGAGGTTATGGGCTCTAAAGGAAAGATAGAGTTTTCAGCATTTGCCTTTAAACCAATTGTTGTATCAGGAAAGCGTATTAAAACTAAATATAAGCCTGCGAATCCTGAAAATATTCAGTTTTATTTGATTAAGAATATTGTTGAAGAATTGCAGGGCAGAGGAAAATCTCCGAGCAACGGAGTGAGTGCTGCAAGAACAAACAGGGTGATGGATTTGATATTGGGGTTTTGAGATTTGTGATTTATTATTTATGTAAAGTAGCAGCAGAATAAACCAGTAAAGAGTAACAGTAGATATTAGCATATGAATAAAATAAAGATTATAGCAGATATAAACATTCCTTACCTGAAAGGTGTACTTGAGCCTTATGCTGATATTGAATATTATCCCGGCAATTTGATAACAAACAGCAAGGTTAAAGATGCCGATGCGCTTATTGTCCGTACACGCACAAAATGCAACAGTGATTTACTTGATGGTTCTGAAGTCAGATTTATTTGCTCGGCTACTATCGGATTTGACCATATTGATACTGATTATTGTGAAAAGCATAATATTAAATGGACAAATGCTCCGGGATGCAATTCTTCATCAGTTCAGCAGTATATGGCCTCAGCACTGGTGAGATTATCAAGAAATCACAATTTTTCACTGGCAAATAAGACTATGGGAGTTGTAGGAGTAGGTTATGTAGGCAAAAAAGTAGTATCCCTGGCCGAATACTTTGGCATAAACGTTCTTTTAAATGATCCCCCGAGGATGAGAAATGAAGGGCCCTGTGGTTTTGTGTCACTTGACGGTATATTGCGCGATAGCGATATTATTACGTTTCATGTCCCGTTAAACATGTCAGGTGAAGATAAGACCTATCATATGATTGATGAGAAATTACTGGATAAGGTTAATAACGGCTCATATATTATAAATACTTCACGCGGTGAAATATGTAAGACAAACGCCCTGAAAAAAGCACTAAAGTCGGGGAAAATTGCTGGTGCTGTAATTGATGTATGGGAACACGAACCGGAAATTGATATTGAATTACTTAATATGGTAGATATTGGCACACCCCATGTAGCAGGATACTCAGCAGATGGAAAAGCTAATGGTACATCAATGAGTGTTCAGGCATTAAGTAAATTTTTCAGGCTTGGTCTTGATAACTGGATGCCAACCGGTATACCTGTTCCGGAAAATAATTTGATTGATATAGATAATAATTTAAAATCATTCGAAGACATATTGGCTGAAGCAACCTATACTGCTTATAATATTTCAGAGGATGATAATAGACTGCGTCTTTCTCCTCATACATTTGAAGAACAGAGAGAGAGATATCCATTAAGAAGGGAATATAATTCATATTGGATAAGGCTGTCAAAAAAACACAGGGATATAGAGAGGATCTTGCGAAGAATGGGATTTAAAATGAAATAGAGATGTTAGAAGACACAGGTTGGGAATTTTAAATTTTGAATTTTAGACTTTAAACCTTAGACTTCAAACAGAAAGAAAATATTAGCTTATAAGTATAACATAAATTTAATATAATCATGAAACAGAAAGCGGACATCGGATTAATAGGACTTGCCGTAATGGGAGAGAATCTTGTTTTAAATATGGAAAGTAAAGGATATACTGTTGCAGTATATAACCGGACAGTTGAAAAGGTAGATGTGTTCATAAATGGCAGGGGCAAAGGGAAGAACATTGTCGGAACCCGTTCAGTTGAAGAATTTGTCCGGTCAATTAACAGGCCCAGAAAAGTGATATTACTTGTCAAAGCAGGGAAAGCAGTTGACGATTTTATTGAAAAGCTTATTCCTTATCTTGATAAGGGAGATATTATTATTGACGGGGGCAACACCCATTTTCCTGATACCAACAGAAGGACCGAATATGTTGAGAGCAAAGGATTATTATATATAGGGACAGGTGTATCAGGCGGAGAAGAGGGAGCTCTGAAAGGGCCTTCAATAATGCCCGGAGGATCAAAAGCAGCATGGCCCCATGTCAAGCCAATATTCCAGGATATTGCAGCCAAAGTGGAAGATGGTTCTCCTTGTTGCGACTGGGTAGGAGAGAAGGGTGCAGGCCATTTTGTTAAAATGGTTCATAACGGCATAGAATACGGGGATATGCAATTGATATGTGAAGCGTATAATATCATGAAAGAGCTGCTGGGGATGACCCCGGATGAGATGCATGAGGTATTCAGGGAATGGAACAAAGGAGAGCTGGACAGCTATCTTATAGAAATAACCAGGGATATTCTTGCTTTCAAGGATGAAGACGGAAAACCCCTGGTTGAGAAAATTCTTGATACGGCAGGGCAAAAAGGGACAGGTAAATGGACTGGCATAGCTGCCCTGGAACAGGGTGTTCCCCTGACATTGATCGGAGAAGCAGTATTTGCGCGTTGTCTTTCAGCACAGAAAGATGAAAGGGTGAAGGCATCAAAGGTGCTTTCAGGAGCTGAAAAGAAATTTTCAGGTGATAAGAAGGACTTCGTTGGAAAAATAAAGGATGCACTTTATGCATCGAAAATAGTGTCTTATGCACAGGGCTATGTGTTAATGAGAGCTGCTGCAAAAGAATTTGGATGGAATCTTAATTACGGTGGTATTGCTCTGATGTGGAGGGGAGGATGTATAATCCGCTCAATGTTCCTTGGTAAGATTAAAGAAGCATTTGATAATAATCCGAATCTTGAAAATCTGCTGCTTGACCCGTATTTCAAAGAAAAAGTGATCTCGGCGCAGGATAACTGGAGGCAGGTAGCAGCTACCGCAGCATTAAACGGCATACCTGTACCTGCATTTTATACCGCCCTTGCATATTATGACGGATACAGATCCGAACGCTTGCCTGCAAACCTGCTGCAGGCGCAACGTGATTACTTCGGAGCACATACTTATGAAAGAACTGACAGGCCGAGAGGTGAGTTTTTTCATACAAACTGGACAGGCAGGGGAGGAGAAACAGCATCAAGCACCTACAACGCCTGATACTATTTAAATTCTTTTTTGAGCTGTTCCACCCATTTGGATATGCGCTCTTTATTAAGCTTTGACTGATTTTCAAAATCAAGGGCAAGGCCTGTGAAGTATTTTCCTCTCTGAGCCTTTGATTTTTCAAATCCATATCCCTTAACCGGTGTTTCTCCAACGATGCGGGCATTGCATTTTTCAAGTATCTCAGTCATGATGCCTATGCCGTCAACAAAGTTTTCAGGATAACCTTTCTGATCGCCGTTGCCAAAAATAGCAACAGTTTTACCGGTAAGGTCAAGGTCTTCAAGTGCAGGAACAAACTCATCCCAGTAATTGGGCAGTTCACCGTCAAACCATGTTGGCACTCCCAGGATGAGATTGTTATATGATAAGAATTTCTTTTCAGTAATATCTTCAGCATTCACAAGATCAATGTTTTCCTTATCAAATGCTTCCTGTATTCTTTTTGCTGCCTGGGCAGTCTTTTTTGAATTAAAACTGTATATCAAGCCTGTTTTCTTCATATCAATATTTCAATAATTCAACTGCAGAGTCATAAATCTTATCAATATTCGGAAGTGTAGTTTTTTCAAGTATTCTGTTAAAACCTACCGGAGTAAATGCAGAGCCTACTCTTTTTACCGGTCCGTCGAGATACTCGAATGCTTCTTCTGTTATCGTTGCTGCCAGCTCTGCTCCAAATCCTGAGAATACCTTGTCTTCATGAACAACAAGCGCTTTACCGGTTTTTTTCACAGAGCTTAATACTAGTTCCTTATCCAATGGTATTAATGAGCGTATATCAATAACTTCAACACCTGCATTATTTTCCAGGGCCATCTTTGTTGCAACTGCCAGGCACATATGTGTGGTGTTTCCGTATGTTATTATTGACAAATCTGTTCCTTCATTCCTTATCCGCCCTTTACCAAAAGGGACTTCAAAGTCTTCAGGAATTGCTGTTGCAGCCAGGGGCGAGTTATATAATGCTTTAGGCTCAAGGAAGAGTGTAGGCCCTTTTGAACGCATGCTTGTTCTCAGAAGTCCGGCAGCATCATCGGCAAATGAAGGATACACTATTCTGAAACCGGGCAGGGTTGATAATGCTCCTTCTATGTTCTGCGAATGGTACAATCCACCGCCAATATATCCCCCCGACGCAAGTCTTATTGTTACGTTGGGAGAGAACTGACCCCTGGAACGCCAGTAATCATGTGACATCTCAACATACTGTTCCATGGCCGGCCAGAAATAATCTGCAAACTCTGCTCCTTCAATAACTATGCGGATCTTAGGATCAAATCTTGACATGCCGTTAGCAGTACCAACAATAAAATCTTCTGCAATAGGAGCATTAAATACTCTTTCCCTGCCAAATTCCTTCTGCATTCCTTTGGAAACATTAAAGACGCCGCCTTTCTCCTTATATGCCATATCCTGTCCCCAGATATAAGTGTCAGGATTTCTCCTGAATTCCGATTTCAGAGTTTCGTTCAGTGCCTCTACCAGCTTCTTTTTCGATCCATCGTAATTGTGTGTTCCGTCAGGATATTTTTCTGATATGTACGGCTCAGGAATAATATAGTCGAATATTGACGCAGGATCAGGATCAGGGGCCTTAATACCTTTATTATGTACTTCCTTTATTTCAGACTTAACATCTTCTTCAATTTTAACAAGCTCATCTTCATTAAAGCGCTTGTAACGTAATAATAATCTCCTGAATTTTGCCAGTGGATCATATTCACTGACATAATTCAGCTCGTAATCATCACGGTATAATTCATGCTTGTCAGAATTTGAGTGTGAATGAATTCTTATACAGTTTGCCTGTACTATGACGGGTTTATTATTCTCCAGGATCCAGTTTTTGGCTTCAGCCATAGCATTCATCGAGTCAAACACATCCTTTCCGTTACAGTGAATAATTCTCAGGTTCTTAAATCCCGTAAAGTTGTTTGCTACTTTACGGTTTGCTGTTTGATCAGACTTTGGAACCGATATTCCGTATCCGTTATCCTGGATAACAAAAATTACCGGCAGTTCTTCTCTTGATGCACCGTTTACAGCCTCATAGACATACCCTTCGGAAAATGATGATTCTCCCTGCGAGCTTATTGCAACACCTTTATGGTTGTATTTTTTCATGGCTCTGGCAACACCAACAGCATGAAGAGTATGATTACCTGTGCAGGATGATACGTTGTGGATGTTCCATTCGGGCTTGGCAAAGTGATTTGACATGTGCCTTCCGCCACCTGCAACATCTGCATCTTTTGATATTCCGTTGTACAGTATTTCTTCTGAGGATAATCCGGCAGAAATACAGGTGACAAGATCGCGATAATAAGGGAAGAGATGGTCAGTCTTTCTGTCAAATATCTGTCCTATAGCCAGCTGAATACCATCATGACCGGCAGCAGGTGCGTGATACGACCAGCCTATGGCCTGTTTCAGGTAATTAGGAGCCCTGTCATCCCATGCCCGCCCTCTTACCATTAATTTGTACCATCTGGCAAGTGTTTCTTTTTTTGTGGATTTTATGCTGTATCTCTTTGGTACTTCCATCTTAAAAAATTCTTTGTTATCAACTTATTGTTTATATCTCTCTGTTAATATCATATTGCTCAAGCTGGTTTTTTATCTCAAGAAGAAATTTACCGGCCAGCGCTCCGTCAATAACCCTGTGATCATATGACAAGGATAATATCATCATATGCCGGATAGCAATAACATCACCTGTAGGAGTTTCAAGAACTGCCGGTTTCTTTTCTATGGTTCCTGTTCCAAGAATAGCAACTTGTGGCTGATTAATTATAGGAGTGCCCGTCAAGTTTTTAAAAGTGCCGAAATTTGATATTGTAAATGTTCCTCCCTGGATATCATCAGGATTAAGTTTATTCTTTCTGGCTGCATCTGCAAGATTATTTAACTCAATGGTCAACCCGGTTAAATTCTTCTGATCAACATTTTTTATTACAGGTACAATAAGATTACCTGAAGGCAGTGCTACTGCAAATCCTATATTTATATTTTTTCTAAGAATAATTGTGTCTGCTTCAACTGATGCATTGATCTGCGGGTATTTCTTTAGTGCATTAGCAGTGATCTCAGTAAATACAGGCATAAAAGTGAGTTTATGCTTTTCCTCGGCCAGGAATTTATCCTTCACTTTATTTCGCCATATTGCCAGGTTGGTAACATCTGCTTC
>CAZFHF010000004.1:0-4341 GCA_964518655.1 uncultured Bacteroidales bacterium
GCCGAAAGATATTGTTAGCGGTGATTTTTACTGGATGGATAAAAGAGAACACAGGGTATTTCTCGCTGTAGCGGATTGTACGGGTCACGGAGTGCAGGGAGCCGTTGTCAGCATGCTCGGAATAGCACTTCTGAATGAGATAGTAAATAAAAGTTATTCCAAAAGTCCCGGAGAAATTCTGGATCAACTAAGCATTAAAATAAAACAGTCTCTTCATCAAAGTGGAGATATTGATGAGATACGGGAGGGGATGGATATTGTACTGCTGAAGATTGACAGGAAAATAAACAGGTTTGAGTTTGCCGGGGCCAATAACCCTGTATATATTATACGTGATAATGAAGTTATTGAACATAAGGGAGACAGGAATCCTATAGGTTATTACAGCAAGGGAACGCTCTTTGAAACCAGGAAATTAGACCTGAAGAGAGGGGATTCATTATATATGTTTTCTGATGGTTATATGGACCAGCTTGGCGGTGAGCACCTGAAAAAATTTCTGCCTAAAAGATTCAGGAGTTTATTAATTGAAATAGAGAAAAAACCAATGGCAGAAAGGAAAGAGATTTTAAGGCAGAGGTTTAATAACTGGCGGGGAGAATACCAGCAGGTAGATGATATCATAGTTATGGGTATCAAGATATAAATAAATGTACAATCTTGCCGGTGTATTTTACTCATGTAATACTGTACTTTTCTGGTAAAGTTTACTATAAAGCATCAATCCCGATGACGGTTAAGGCTGAAAAAATCAAATTTCAAGTAATCCTTCAGGCAGGTCAGTATATATAGTTTTTTTCTTATGATCTGTATTTTCTATAAAATCATCATGAAAAGGGATTAAATATTCATTTTTGCCTGATTTTAACTTAAGCAGCGGATTATTGTGAATACTTACAATACTCTTTATTTTTCCGATATCGCCGTGTTTTTTATCAACTACTTTATAGCCTGTAATATCAGGATCTTTATTACGATTGCCCTCTGCTGAATTAAGAATATCTGCAGGAATATATATATCACGCCCGGCAAATTCTTCAGCTTTATCTTTTGAATTTATATCGTCAAACATAATTATCATTGATGACTGATCCCTTTCAGATAAGTTTGAAATAAAGTAAGGAACCATTAATCCGTCAATATAAATGAATACAGATTCAATTTCAGGTATATCTTCGGATTTATGGCTGGATAATTGCAGAATGTATGCACCGTGTACACCGTGAGTTTTTGCCAACGAGCCTAATAAACAAAGATTTTCCTTTTTAAACATGGGATGGCTCCCTAATGTGTATGTTGATAGTTATACCCGGGTGGTTAACTATTCTTTTTTTTCTGAATCTTTATCTTTTGCTTCATTCTTGTCTTCTTCCTCAGATTCAGCCTTTCCTTCTATTTCCTTTTTTCCCTCAGTTTCAACCTTCTCCTCAACCTCAGCCTCAGCTTCTGCTTCAACCTCTGCCTTCTCCTCAGCTTCTGCTTCAGTTTTTTCTACGCCCCCAGTTTCAGGAGCCTCAACCTTCTCCTCAACCTCAGCCTCAGCTTCTGCTTCAACCTCTGCCTTCTCCTCAGCTTCTGCTTCAGTTTTTTCTACGCCCCCAGTTTCAGGAGCCTCAACCTTATCCTCAACCTTCTCCTCAACCTCAGCCTTAGCTTCTGCTTTAACCTCTGCCTTCTCCTCAGCTTCTGCTTCAGTTTTTTCTACGCCCCCAGCTTCAGGAGCCTCAGCCTTAACTTCGACCTCCGCCTTCTCCTCAACCACAGCTTCAGGGGCTTCTGCAGGTGCTTTTTCAGCTTCTTCCATTTCTGCAAGTTTCTTTTCAACCTCTTTGGCTTTTGCCTCTTTTATTAAAGTCTCAGCCTCTAAACGTTTTTTAGTCTTGCTTGCCTTTTCTTTGGCAATTTTATCTTTTTTAGCTTTAAGCTTTGCTTCATTTTCCTTTACCCAGGCCTGAAATTTTGATTCAGCATCTTCTTCTGTTAATGCTCCCTTTTTAACACCATCTAACAGATGCTTCTTTAACAAGACACCCTTTTGTGATAATATGGATTTGCAAGTGTCTGTAACCTTGGCACCCTTCTGCAGCCAGTCAAGCGCCCTGTCAAATTCTAATTCAATAGTAGCAGGATTATTGCAAGGATTGAAATATCCAATCCTTTCAATATATTTGCCATCCCGTGACGCCCTGCTATCTGCCACAACAATGTGGTAAAAAGGACTTTTCTTACGTCCCTGTCTTGTTAATCTGATCTTTACAGGCATTTAACTATCTTTTAATATTTGCAAATTTTACTTTAAAATTTTTAAGATTGCAAAGGTAAAATAATATTTTATAATAAGGTTCCTTAATAAGCATAATTTTCTTTTATTATTTTATGAAATGGAAAAAATGTTTAATTTTGTGCCTCTTTAAAAATATTTAGTCTGATAATAATGGCACATCATCAATCTACAAAGAAAAGAATAAGGCAAAACGAAAAAAGAAAAGTACATAATAAATACTATGCCAGAAGTACGCGTAATGCTATTAAAAAATTGAGGAATTCAAAAAATAAAAAGGAGGCTGCCGAATTATTACCTAAGGTTGCTTCTATGCTTGATAAGTTAGCTAAAAAGAATATTATTCATAAGAATAAATCCTCTAACCTGAAATCCCAGCTTAGTAAACTTGTTAACAGCATTTAAATAAGGAAAAAGTAAATATTGCCCCTCAGATCTTCTGAGGGGTTTTTATTTTCATTCAATCTTAAAACTTGCTATTTCCCATATTAAATTCTTACGTATTTGTATTTTTATATTAAAATCATTTGATGAAAGAATACAGTAAGTTGGGCATAAAGGGCTGGTCAGTGGAGGACAGGCCCAGGGAAAAGTTGATGTCAAAAGGAATACATAGCCTTACTAATGCCGAACTGATAGCAGTACTTATTGGCTCAGGTACAAGAGAGATATCGGCTGTTGAGCTGGCAAGACAGGTTTTATGCATTGCAGATAATAACCTTAATGCATTAGGCAAACTCACAGTTAGTAATCTTCAGAAAATAAAAGGAATAGGTGAGGCTAAGGCAATATCAATCATTGCCGCACTTGAATTGGGGCGCAGAAGAAGATTGTCGGAAGTGCCGGGAAAACCAAAAATTACAAGCAGTAAGGATGTCTATGAGTTAATGTTTCCGCTGTTGTCAGATTTGCCCCATGAAGAGTTCTGGATATTATTGCTGAACAGATCAAATAAAATTATTGACAGGACAAAAATCAGCCAGGGAGGAACAGCAGGAACGGTTATTGACGTTAAAATGATACTAAGGAATGCTATTGAGAAACTGGCATCTTCGATTATTATTTGCCATAACCATCCTTCGGGAAATACAGAACCCAGTGAAGCTGACATTGAAATAACCCACAGGATAAGTGAAGCTGCAAAAGTGATGGATATTAAGCTGCTTGACCATGTTATTATTGCTGAAAATCTCTATTTCAGTTTTCTCGATGATGGTCTCCTCGAACCAAAATAATGATATAAGTTATATTAATACTAACATTTATGTAAAACAATAATATATTTGCGTAGTAAATTTTTGCCGGTTATTAATAAATTAATAGAGCTATGAATAATTATAGAACCGGAAGGTTTGGAGCAATTCCTCCGGTAGTTAAAAACTTGCTTATAATAAACATCGCGATATATTTCTTATGCATTTTTGTATGGATATTCTTTAAAAAGGATCTGCACAGAATTTTCGGACTTTTCTATTTTCAGTCAGATTCATTCAGGCCTGACCAGTTTATTACACATATGTTCATGCATGCTTATATTAATCCCTATACTAACAGGCTGATTATTTTTCATATCCTCTTCAATATGTTCGGGCTTTTTATGTTTGGAAGAGTACTTGAGACTGTACTGGGCAGCAAAAAGTTTTTTATCCTGTATTTTGTTTCAGGACTTGGTGCAGCCCTTATACATACTTTTGTTCAATATATACAAATTTCAGCTTTGATGAATGCGGCAGATGCTTTTATTACTGCTCCATCTTATGATGCTTTCAAGTTTATTATCGATAAATATATCAGTGCACCATCAGCATATGTTCTGAATTTTATGGATAAATGGTTTTATCAGCCGGATAACTCCGCATTTTTTAATGAGGCGAAAAGTATTGTTGCTTCAGTAGTCCATTTGCATGTTGATGAGAATGTAACAGTTGGGGCTTCAGGTGCAGTTTTTGGAATACTGGCGGCATTTACTCTCCTTTTTCCAAATGTGGAACTGATGATAATATTTTTCCCTGTTCCAATTAAAGCAAAATACCTGGTTCCCGGTTATGCCATCCTGGAAC
>CAZFHF010000004.1:4351-26169 GCA_964518655.1 uncultured Bacteroidales bacterium
GGAGTAGCTAATTTCAAAGGTGACAATATTGCACATTTTGCACACCTGGGAGGAGCACTATTCGGACTTATGCTTGTTGCAATATGGAGAAAGAATCAGTTTAAAAGTTATTAACTAATTTTGTAATGGGGTTTCAGGAAAATTACTAGTATGACAATTGCTGATGAAATAAAAAATACTTTCAGAACAGGAAGTATCTTAACCAGGTTAATATATATAAATTTGGCTGTCTTTCTTGCCGTAAATATCGTTCTGGTATTTTTCTTCCTGTTGGGGGTTAATGATGTAGATACTCTAAAGATATATTTTCATAAAAAGTTCCTCACATACCTGATGGTTTCAGCGGATTTATCCAAACTTATTTTAAAACCCTGGACTCTTATAACTTATATGTTTCTTCACACCAATTTCTGGCACATATTGTTTAATTTAATATGGCTGTTTATGTTTGGCCGGATCTTTCTAAGCTTTCTTAGTGAAAGGCAGCTGCTAAGTACATATATATTAGGAGGCCTCTCAGGGGCATTATTATTTATATTATTATTTAATATTTTTCCGGGATTAAAAAGCCTGCCCGATGAGATGCTTGGTGCTTCGGCAGGAGTTATGGCTGTGGCAATGGCTATATGTTTCCACAAGCCTAATTTTAGTGTATATGTTCCGCTAATAGGTCCTGTTAAATTGAAATATATTGCAGTATTTTTTATTGTTACGGATATAATGCAGATTGCATCTTATAACGCCGGAGGTCATATAGCTCATCTTGGAGGTGTTATTTACGGATATTTTTTTGTTCAGCAATACCATAAAGGAAAAAATCCAGGAAGACGAATAAATAATGTACTTGATAATATTGCAGCACTTTTTAAACAGCGCAGGAAAAGGATGAAGGTTTCCTATAAGCGTGATGTGAAAGATATGAGTGATATGGAGTACAATAAATATAAGGCACAGGCACAGGAGGATGTGGACCGTATACTCGACAAGATAGCAAAGTCAGGTTATGACAGTCTTACCAAAAAAGAAAAAGAAACACTTTTTAGGATGGGGAATAAAAGTTAGATTCTCTATCTCTAAATAATACCTGCTATTTTTTTCAGGTCAATATTCCCGCCGGTTAATATTATCCCTGTTTTTCTTTTTTTAAACTTTTGTTTATTTGCTATGACAACAGCCAGAGGGACTGCCGAAGATGGCTCAATTATTATTTTCATCCGTTCCCATATTAATCTCATCGCATTTATAATTGATCCTTCATCTACAGTATATATATCATCAACCTTTTTTCTGATGATTTCAAAAGTAAGATCTCCCAGTGATGTAAGTAATCCGTCTGCTATTGTCTGCGGATTTTGTGACGGTATCAGTTTACCGCTTTTAAATGATCGGTAAGCATCATCGGCATTTTGCGGTTCAGCACCGAAAACTTTAATTTCCGGATTTAAAGCCTTTGCTGAAATTGCAGTACCGCTTATCATGCCTCCTCCGCCAACGGGGGCCAGAATATTTTCAAGATATGGCACATCTTCAATAAGCTCCTTAGCAGCAGTTCCCTGTCCGCAAATAACATTAAATGAATTATATGAATGAATAAATACTGAACCATTTTCCTTTATCAGGCTTTCAAGAGTAGTTTCCCTGGAGTACAAATCAGGTTTACAGAAAGTAATATCAGCACCATAACCTTTCACTGCCTGTACTTTTACTGTGGAAGAATTTTCAGGCATTACAGCAAAACACTTTATGCCTCTTGTTTTTGCTGCAAGGGCCAGGGCAGCAGCAAAATTACCGGAAGAATGTGTTGCCACACCGGGAAAGGCTTCCTCATCAGATAAGGATTGTACCGCATTTGTTGCTCCCCGGTACTTAAATGCTCCTGTTTTCTGAAAATTCTCACATTTAAAATATAACTCAGCCCCGGCAATTTCATTGATAATTGTTGAGGTAAGCACCGGGGTCCTGTGTATATACTTCTTGATTCTTATATGTGCGGATTGTATATCCTCAAATGCGGGAATACGTTTCATGATGTCAGGTCTTTTGAATATACACTGAAATATATTCAGCAAAGTTTAAAAATATCAATATCAGCATTAAATCCACTGAATTTCTTTTTTTTAAACTCCTCAAGCTTCTCAAGCACTTTAATTAGTATATCATACTGGTTCGATTCAAGCAAAAATTCTTCACTGAAATTACAGAAAACCATGAATTCCGTAAGCTCATCATGCTTCAGCCCGGTTAGCTCACCTACTATATTACGATTATATTTTTCAGCTATAACTTTCTGAATTTTTTCCTTTTCCAGTATAACCTTTAATTTCAGCATCTCAATCTCTTCGGGAGTTAAAATAGGCACAGACAGGAGATTGCCCCCCTGTGTCAGTTGATCCATCTTACGATTGTATTCAACTTCCTGTGCAACTTCCCTGCATATCTTCTGCAAGGACTCCCTCAAGACATCAGTCTGTGTTTTAGGCAGCTTAAGTGATAATACTTTCTGCTTAAACTGTTCGTAAGTACCTAATCCTATGACTCTGGCCTCCGGCACTTCATATTTTCTTGATGCCATCTTTATGGTTGCTGAACCCTCACTTAACATGGAATCGGTTATATGAACAACCTTGTAAAAATATCCTATGCATGAGAAAACCAGCGCATCTCCCCTGTTAACAGTTGCTGTAAAATTGCCGCCAGTATCAGAAACTACAGTTTTTCGGGTGCTCTCATTGTAAATATGAACAAGGAATAGCTTTTCGAGAGTTTCTTCATCTACTATAGAACCATTCAGGTTAAGAGAGCTTTCATCCGGCTTGTCTTGTGAATGAACCTGGAAGCAGAGAATGGCCATGCAAAACGCAATAATAATATTTACTGTGAGTTTCACATTAATAGGATAAATCAAAAAATAATAAAGCTAGAAACCATTAATATTAAAAAAAATGAATTATAGTTAAAATATGTTAAACTGTTAACTGGGAGTATCTTTTTTTAAATCTCTATCATAAATACTAATTTACAAGTTAAAACAAATTTTATGAATTTATTGTTTTAATTTTGATATAATTGATAATTTTAAACGGATGAAAGTTACAGTATGCAGAAAGGCACATTTTAACGCTGCGCACAGATTATATAATCCCAGATGGGATAATCTGAAAAATGAAGAAACATTTGGAGTATGTAATAATCCGAATTTTCATGGGCATAATTATGATCTTGTTGTAAAGGTTACGGGTGATGTCGACCCTGATACAGGGTATGTTATTGACATGAACATATTAAAAGATATTATCCGGGAAAATGTAATCAGCAGGTACGATCATAAAAATCTTAACATTGATGTTGAAGATTTTAAAAATGTAAATCCTACTGCTGAGAATATTGCTGTTGCTATCTGGAATATTTTAAGGAAGAAAATAAGTTCCGGGCTTGATCTAAGTGTGGTACTTTATGAAACGGAACGTAATTTCATTGAATATTCGGGAGATTAGAGGGAAAAATAATTAACAGCATTCAGGTTTCATTTATAATCTGCAATCAAAGAATTGTGTGATATTATTAATTCAGAATCATTTGCTTTATGAGCTTTGTTAAGATATTAAGACAAATATTAATTCTGTTGTTGATTATTCCTGTTAAGATTTACCAGCTTGTTATCTCTCCGCTAATGCCAGCCAGCTGCAGACATTTACCTACCTGCTCTGAGTATGCTGTTGAAGCATTAAAAATCCATGGTGTAATTAGGGGCAGCTGGTTAGCTCTTAAACGAATATTACGTTGCCATCCATGGGGAACACATGGTTACGATCCGGTACCTCCGAAAAAGATCAAAACAAAGAAAATCACTAAAAAATAAATTATATTCTATGAGGATAATTCCCGGCATATTATTGATACTGGCCTTAATTCTCAGCTGTAATGATAATAACATTAATAAGCAGAAACCGGTAATTACAGTGAGCATTATTCCGCAGAAATACTTTATTCAGCAAATCGCAGGGAATAAATATGAAATCAACGTAATGGTACCGCCGGGAGCAAGCCCGGCAACATACGATCCTGCTCCCGCCGTTTTAAAGCAATTAAATAAATCTTCAGCATATTTCAGAATCGGATATATTGGTTTTGAGAATAACTGGATGAACAAGCTTGAATCTTTGAATAAATCAATGCAGATATTTGATCTCTCATCAGGTATAAATTGTATTACAAATGAACAACATCAGTCAGGACCAGAACAGCACATATATAATATTGATCCTCATACCTGGCTGTCGCCAAAATCTGCGAAAATAATAGGGTATAATATATATGATGCCCTGAAAATGCTCGATCCTGCTGACAGCCTGTTTTACAGGCTAAACTATCTTAACTTTATGGAAGATATTGACACCCTTGATTCGTTGATAATAAAATCATTCTCCAGCCTGAGCCATAGAAAATTTTTCATCTATCATCCTGCACTTACATACTTTGCAAGGGATTATAAGCTTGTGCAGATACCAATTGAATATGAAGGGAAAAGCCCTTCACCTGTTCATTTGAAACAATTGATTAATTTAGCAAAAGAAGAGAATATCAAAATAATATTAATACAGGAACAGTTTGATGCCGAAAATGCAAAAATCCTGGCAAAGGAGATCAAGGGTCAGATAATTAAAATAAACCCCCTGGATGAAAACTGGAAGAGCCAGATTTTGTACATAACTTATCAGCTGCAGACAGCTTTAGAAAACGATGCAAATGAGTAAACTAATTGAAATAAAAAATATTACCGCAGGGTATGATAATACTGTTGTTCTGGAAAATGTAAACCTTACTGTTTCTGATAAGGATTTTATAGGTATCATAGGGCCAAACGGCGGGGGAAAGACTACACTGCTTAAAGTGATAATCGGGCTGGTTAAGCCATTTACGGGAAAGGTTGAATACTATAATATTGACGCAGATAATAAACCTGATATCGGATACCTTCCTCAACAATTTTATGCAGATAAGAAATTTCCGATTTCTGTTGAGGAGGTCGTATTGTCAGGACTTATAAGAAACCAGAGATTTTTTATAAGATATTCGGAAAGTGATAAGAAGAGGGTAAAGGAGTTGCTGGGACAGATGGGTATACCTGGCTTGAGGCTCAAGGCATTTGACGAATTATCAGGGGGTCAACTGCAGAGAGTATTACTGGCACGTGCAATTGTTTCATCACCAAAGCTTTTACTTCTTGATGAGCCAAATACATACGTTGATCAGAGATTTGAAAATGAATTGTTCGGCTATCTGAAAGAACTTAATGAGAACATGGCAATAGTGGTTGTTTCACATGATGCAGGTATCATATCATCATATGTCAAAACAATAGCATGTGTAAATAAGGAATTACATTATCATCCTTCGAATGAGATTAATAATGAGCTTTTAAAAGCATACAAGTGTCCTATCGATCTGATAACTCATGGCAAGGTTCCGCATAGAGTATTAAAAGAACATAAGTAAGACCAGGTTTATGGCTGATTTATTTAATTATGAATTTTTTACAAATGCAATTCTGGTAGCATTAATGGCCAGTATATCATGCGGCATTACCGGAACATATATCGTTACACGGCGAATTGTTTTTATGAGCGGAGGCTTAACGCATGCTTCCTTCGGAGGAATAGGTATTGGTTATTTCCTTGGTATCAATCCTGTACTGGGAGCTGCAGTATTTGCCGTATTGTCTGCTCTGGGGATCGAATATTTTACGAAAAAGGCAGATTTAAGAAACGATTCAGTTATTGCTATGTTCTGGGCATTAGGCATGGCAACAGGTATAATATTTATTTATATCACTCCCGGATATGCCCCTGATTTGATGAGTTACCTGTTTGGAAATATTCTTACCGTGTCTTCTTCAGATATCTTATTTATGGCAATATTAACTGCCGTAATAGTATTGTTTTTTATACTTTTCATTAAAGTTATCCTGTTTATATCCTTTGATGAGGAATTTGCACGTACTAAAAACATACCCGGCAGATTGTTCAGTTATTTGCTTATTGTGCTGGTAGCACTAACAGTGGTAGTTAACATTAAAGTCATAGGTATTATTCTTGTATTGTCATTGCTTACTATCCCTCAGAACATTGCTAATACATTTACAAGAAACTATAAAAAAATAATACTCTATTCGGTACTGTTCGGATTTGCCGGAGTGTTAACCGGACTGGCAGGGGCATACTATATGAATATTCCCAGCGGGGCGTCAATAGTTTTTGTGCTTGTTGTAATGTTTGCAATTGTAAAAGTTATTATTATAATTCGAAAACACATTAAAACATTGTATATTTAATTCATGTAAAAGCCTATTATATAATAATTCCGGAAATGAATCTTACCAGACTATTCTTAGTGATCCCATGCTGTTTATTGTTTATATCATGCGGTAATATGAGCAGAGTAGTTTCTATAGATGAAGAAACAGGGTATTTTCCCGCCTGGAAGAACAGGAAAGCAATAATTACAGCAAGTATTAAGATAAACCCGGATACATTAAAGAAATTAGTAGTAGTGTATAATTCAGAATACCTGAAGTCAATAACCATTAATATGAAATATTTCAGGGAAGTGATGGATTTTTCTGAACTCGAAAAAGCTTTTATAGCTAATGGTTGTGAAGTAAAAGGCCCTTTAAATCTGGGATCACTTGATCTGTATCTTGATTTTATTGACACCTATCCATTTACAGTATTGTACATGGATAGCAGAAAGGAAGAGAATAAATCTTATGCTGAATTGAAATTATATGATCCTATAAGAGGTGAAGATATATTTGCAAGTGAAATTATTTTTAATGAGATGTTGGAAGGATGGACCGATAAAGGAACAACATATCCTCTGTTTAATTCATTAATAGATTATCTTAAGGAGTTGTAATAAAATATTTTTATATGTCAGTAAGTATATTTAATAATAAACTTAAGGAACCTGATGAAAAGCAGCTTGCTGATGGACTGCTTGATTCAAAAAAGTACCTTGACAGGATTTGTGATTTTATTAGGAATGTTTATGTTGATTTGAAACCTGAGTGGAAATATTACGGAAAAAACTACGGGTGGCTCCTTAAATTATTAAATAAAAAAAGGAATGTACTTTTCATTGTACCTTATGAAGGATACTTTCGCGCAGTATTTACTTTTGGAGACAAAGCCGTTAATTCAGTTATGGCAAGCAAACTGCCTAAAAAGATTAAGGATGAATTAATAAATGCAAGGAAATATGCTGAAGGCCGGTCAGTTTCTTTTGATGTTAGGTCAGATGAGCAGATGGATAGCATTTTCCAGCTGATAAGAATTAAACTGGCAAATTAAAAGTGATAATTTAATTCATCCTATTTCAGTATATCGTGTTCCAGTATTACCGGAGAGGCTCCCTTAAAGGGTATTTCGCCTGTTAAAGCTTTCACAACGGCTTCCTGCGTATATTTATTACTGCTATATGCATTAATTAGTACCGGAATATGCTGAAAATAATAATTAAGATAATAAGGATTACTATATGAGACAGCTATTATTTGTTCTTTTGGCAGCATATTGAATGTCCATACTGATTCCGCTTCTTCAGCCTTAAAGAATGGCAGGCCAACAGGATCAAAATACATATTTTCAAAACAGGCAATTATTTTATCATAATATTCAAGACTGTCCATTCTCCAGTTCCAGTTGAAATATGATAGGCTGTATCGCAAATAAACATTAAAACCCCTTGCCTCCAGAAGTTGCCTGGTATGTTCAAATATTTGCGTTTTATCTCTCTCACTGACATTAACAAGTAAAATATTTTTTACATTATTTGTATCAAGCGGCAAATACTCATCATTTCCCCTAAGAAGGGTTACCGCATTTTCAGCGACCGTTCTGGCAGTATTTTCAACAAAGCTTTTATCATTAGCTGTAAGTTGGTCGAACAGCAAGTAATCCTTGTTCAAAAGTCCGAATCTTTCTTTTATTGCCCAGATTCTCTCAACAGCATCATCCAGTCTTTGTATTGGTATTTCATTACGCAGTATT
Organism: uncultured Bacteroidales bacterium; assembly: GCA_964518655.1. Classification (GTDB taxonomy): domain Bacteria; phylum Bacteroidota; class Bacteroidia; order Bacteroidales; family UBA10428. Next base: position 12,400 of record CAZFHF010000004.1, read on the forward strand.
CTTGCTTCCAGTGTATCCATAAATGCCAGCTCAGGCCATAACATAAGGTCAACGCCGGCCTTAAAACAAGCAATTGATGTCTCAAGCTCATTGGGGTAATAACCTGAAGCACCTCCCATATTAAGAGCATCGGAGATTACTACTCCCTTAAAGTTCATTTCCTGCTTTAATAGTTTTATAATAAGTTCTTCAGACAAACTGGCAGGCAGAAGATTACCATTGTACTTTTCCTTTTGATATGCCGGAAAAGTCAGATGTCCTACCATAACGGAAGCAGCACCGTGATTGATAAGAGATTCAAACACCTTGCCAAATGTTTTTTTCCATTGTTTCCAGCTGAGATTGTTGGAGGCAGTCATTAAATGCTGGTCGCGCATAGTGGCTCCGTCGCCTGGAAAATGCTTGATCGTCGTAATGATATTCTCACTGTGCATACCATCTAGTTGTTGTTTTAACAGGGGGATGGCGATCTCAGGATTATCAGATATTGCCCGCTCATTGACCAGTGAATGCAAGGGATTCATATTCAGGTCTACCACAGGATGCAGCAACCAGTTAATGCCGAAATCCCGGGCTTCCATGGCTATTGATTTTCCGAATTGATAAGCAAGGTGTTCAGAATTTGCAGCTCCCAGAGACATCTCCACAGGCATATATGTGTAAGAAGGATATTTTTCTCCAAGGCCCCGCTCAAAATCCTCCATAAAAATCAATGGGTATTTTGAACTGGCAGCATAGTTTTTTATACTTTCCTTAATATAATAATCCATTGTTGAGTCTTTCGGCGCAAAATAAAAATAATACCAGTCAGGCAGAAAGAAACCGCCAACAGGATACCTGCTGAAAAACGTATCAAGTGTGCCGCCTTCAAATGCCTCATGCTCGTAATACCTTGAAACAATAACCATTGTCTGCCCGATTTTCTCCCTTAAAGTCAGTGTTTTCCAGGTCGTATCCTTTGGTATAAAGCTTGCATATGTATTTACGCCCGGAAGATTGGATTGCTGTTTTTCCTTTACGCAACTGAAAGTTAAAAAACTTAACACTACAGTTATCAATAACACAGGGTGAATAATTTTTTCTTTCATAACTAAAAATAGAATATTAGATCTCTAAAAATAAAAAAAAATTGTTAGCAATTGCTTTTAATGCTATTTTCTTATAAATATTTAAAATATATTTGGCTTGATTCTTGTTTTTTGTAACTTTCAAAATAAAAATAATCTTAAAACCTATTAGAATGAAAAGAATCTATATCGCAGTATTGTTAGTTGCTATATTAGCAAGTTGCTCCCGCCATGTAACGCGGGTAAGCGAATCCAGCACAATTGACCTTAGCGGTCGATGGAATGATACCGACTCACGGCTTGTCGCTGAGGAAATGGTAAGAGATGGCTTGAGCCGTATATGGCTGAAAGATTTTACAGAAGCAAAAAATGAAAAACCTACAGTTATCGTTGGAGTGATTTATAATAAAACAAGCGAACATATCAGCACGGAAACTTTTATCAAGGATATAGAGCGTGAATTCATCAATTCAGGTCAGGTGCGCCTTGTCCAGGGAGGTGAAGCACGTGACCAGCTGAGGACCGAAAGAGGAGACCAGCAGGAATTTGCTTCAGACCAGACTATGAAAAAATGGGGTCGTGAACATGGCGCCGATTTTATGATGACCGGCTCCGTAAATTCAATAACAGATCAGTATAAAAAGGAAAAGGTAATTTACTACCAGGTTGATTTGGAATTATCCAACCTGGAAACTAATGAAAAGGTATGGATAGGAAATAAGAAAATAAAGAAAGTAGTACAAAACTAAAATCACCATTTTATAATCTTAATATATGCATTTGCGCTACCATATTAAGTGGTACATCCTGATAATTGTCTTTTTGCTTCTGGACGGGTGTGCCACTTACTATACTAAAAACCTGCAGTTCCAGGAACAGTTTGCTTCAGGGAATATGGAAGCAGCAGATAAAACACTGAATGCAACTGAAAAAAAAGTCAAGCAGAAAGATATATTGCTGTTTTATCTGAATAAAGGAGTGGTGATGCAAATGCTTGGAAACTATGCTGAAAGTAATAAGTATTTTGAACAGGCATATATTTACTTTGAAGATTATAAAAAGAATCTTGCAGCAGAAGCAGCCAGCCTGATTACAAATCCTTCTATCAAACCATACCAGGGAGAGGACCATGAAGTTGTACTTGTTCATTATTATATGGCACTTAATTATATTATGCTTGGCGACTATAATGAGGCTCTTGTAGAATGCCGGAGATTAAATAATAAACTCAATTCCCTGTTTGATAAATATGAATATAAAAAGTACCGGTATAAGGTGGATGCATTTGCACATAACCTTATGGGTATAGTATATGATGCTACGAGAGATGTCAATAATGCATTTATTGCATACAGGAATTCTTATAATGCCTATAATGAGATATATAAAAGTAATTTTAATGTGACTGTCCCTGATCAGCTAAAGCAGGATTTGTTGCGTACAGCATACTTAAACGGATTCAGGGAAGAATTAAGAAAGTATGAGGATGAGTTTAATACCAAATACACTCATAAAGATGTTCCAAACCAGGGAGAGCTGATATTCTTCTGGCATAATGGCATGGGCCCTGTTAAAAGTGAGTGGAGCATAAATTTTGCTATACAGAAAGGACAGGGGGGAGCAGTCATGTTTGTAAATGATGAGATGGGAATTAGTTTCCCATTCATAGTGCCGTCATCAAATGACCGCAGTAAGCTGAGCGACCTGAAATTCATAAGGGTTGCTTTCCCGAAGTATGTTGAGAGAAAACCGGTTTACCGCGGGGCATACCTGAAAATTGGTTCAGCAAAATATGAGCTCGCCCAGGCTGAAAATGTAAATGCAATAGCATTTACTACACTTGAGGACCGCATGCTTCGTGAGCTGGGCAGTTCATTACTGCGTCTGGCATTAAAGCAAATTGCAGAACAGCAGGTGAGAAAAGAAAGCCAGGGACTGGGAATGCTGGTTTCTGCAGTTAATGCAGCGACTGAAAAAGCTGATACCCGCAACTGGCAAACATTACCGTATTCTATATCATATGCAAGGATTCCACTAAGTGAAGGAGAGCACAGAGCTCTGTTAAATACAAAAGAACAGGGACAGACTAATGAACTTACAGATTTCGATTTCAATATATCAAAAAATAAACCAACATTTTTACTCTTTCATAACCTTGAAAGTTTTGCCCCTGCAACAAACAGATAATCTTTGATGAAGGAAATAGAGATAAAGCAGGTAAGATCAAATGACCGGGATTTAAAAAACCTTATTGAGGAACTTGATAATTTTTTAAGGAAATTATATCCTGAAAACTGCATTCATAAGATTGACCTGACAACTGCCGACAGGAATAAAGTAGTATTCATAGTGGCTTATAAAGACTCAGCACCTATAGGTTGTGCCGCACTGAGACCAATAGATGAGCATGGGTGCGAGCTGAAACGGATGTTTATCATCGAAAAGGAAAGAGGCAAAGGATATTCGAGCATTCTCTGCAATGAAATAGAAAATATTGCAGCTGAAAAGGGATTCAGGAAAATACTTATTGAAACAGGTTATGATCAACCCGAAGCAATAGGATTATACAAGAAACATGGTTATGAAAGAATACCAAAATTTGGCGAATATGTTAATGATCCAACAAGTGTTTGTTTTGCCAAAAAGTTAACAGGGTGATTATTAGAGTTATTTAAGAATTGATTTGGTTAATAAAAGAAAAATTACTATTTATGTCATTCTTATATTTTATCTTATTTAATATTAAAAATAATGGGTAAAATTTCATCAAAGTTAGGATTTGGGGAGAAACTGGGATATGGATGCGGGGATCTGGGTTCTGTATTATTCTGGCAGACAATAATGATACATCTTCTATTCTTTTACACGGATGTATTCGGCCTTGAAGCAAAGATTGCCGGAATAATGTTTTTCGTGTCAAGAGTGCTGGATGCTGTTTTTGATGTTGTGATAGGAATGACGGCTGACAGGACTAAAAGCCGCTGGGGGAAGTTCCGCCCGTATATCTTATTTGGAGCTATTCCTTTATGTGTTGCAGCAATTTTTGCCTTTACAACGCCGGATTTTGGTGAGATAGGTAAAATCGTGTATGCTTATGTCACATTCATTCTTTTCATGTTTCTTTACTCAACAGTTAATATTCCTTATACATCTTTACTTGGTGTTATTAGCGGTGACCCTATAGAAAGAACCAAAGCTGCTTCTTTCAAGTTTGTTGGTGCCTTTTTAGCTGGGATCATTGTTTCTGCCACAGCCCTTCCTTTTGCTGAAAAGTTCGGTGGCGGGAATGATACAAAGGGATGGCAGTCAACTATGATGACATATTCGGTTGCTGCATTCATTTTTTTCATGATCACATTCGTATCAACCAGGGAACGTATTAAGCCTATACTTAAAGAAAAGACCAATATAAAGAAAGACCTGAAAGATATTTCACAAAACTTTCCATGGATTTTGTTATTTATTTCTACTATTCTGTTTATACTTTTTGTATGCATCCGTATGAGTGTTACGGACCACTATTTCAAGTATTACGTTGACGAACAGGTAGTGCCGTGGCTTTCACATACATTTAATGCAATTAATAAATATATTCTGAATCCTGTATACAGATTACTGGGCAAGCAAGAACATGGGCTCCTGGCCATCGATCATAAATTCGGTTTTGAAGTGCTGGCTTCGATCTTTCATACTATCGGGCAAACGGTCTCTTTGATAGGAGTGCTTTTGGTTGCGTATTTTGCAAGATTGGTGGGCCGTAAGAAGGCACTGATAATACTTTTTTCTTCTGCAATATTCTTTACAGGCGCATTTATTTTCTTTAAACCTGAAAACCTTGTGCTGATATATTTATTTCAGATATTTGGTTCAATAACCGGCGGACCTGTTTCACCATTATTCTGGGTAATGTATGCTGATACAGCTGATTATTCCGAATGGAAAACCGGAAGAAGGGCTACCGGACTTATATTCTCAGCTTCCATTATGTCAAATAAACTTGGCTGGGCTTTTGGAAGTATGATAGCTGCATTTATTCTGTCAATGACAGGTTTTGATCCGGAAACATTTTTTACTATGGATCCCGCACAGGCCGCGAGCATAAAAAACGGACTGAGAGCGATGATGAGTATTATACCTGTTATAGCAGGATTAATAGCTTTGGGAATTATTACATTTTTCTATAAGCTGGATGAGCCCACAATGAAAAATATTAAGGCTGAACTGGAAGAGAGGCGCGGAGAAGAAGAAGATACCAAGGAAGAATAATTTTTAAATTTTACTTTTCCTGATATGCAGTACGGGTATTTTGATGACAAGAACAAGGAATATGTAATTACCAGTCCGGATACTCCTGCTCCGTGGAGCAACTATCTTGGGTCAACTTCATACGGGGCTATCATTACAAATAATGCCGGGGGCTACAGTTTTTATAAGTCAGCAGCGCAGGGACGGTTTATGCGTTACCGTACAAATGCCATACCTATGGATCAGCCCGGGCGTTATATCTATATACGCGACCGCAAATCAGGCGACTTCTGGTCAGCCTCATGGCAGCCTGCAGGAAAGCCCCTTAAGGATTATAAAACAATATGCCGGCATGGAACAGCCTATACAGTTATAGAGTCAATATATTCACGCATTCGCTCGGAAACCACATATTTTGTTCCGCTTGGCAGGGAATATGAATACTGGTACTGCAGGATAAAAAATGAAGATTCAGTAAAACGCAGCCTGCGGTTATTTACTTTTGTTGAGTATACCAGCAACTGGCACTTATGGATGGATATTATAAATCTTCAATATACGCAGTATATTCTTACTATGGATATTGTTGACGGCATTATTGATCAGGGAACAAATATCTACCTGCCACCGCAACCCGATAATTTTGAGGAAGGGGGGCAGGCCCGTCATACATTCATTGGTGTTGCAGGAGTAAAACCCACAGGCTTTGACACTGACCGCAGAAAATTCATCGGCACATACGGAAGTTATGAAAGACCGGAAGTTGTTGATAAAGGAGAATGCTGTAATTCTATTGCCTCAGGTGATAACGGCTGCGGAGTGCTGCAATTTGATATTGACCTTGAACCCGGAGCTGAGAAAGAGTTTACTGTTGTTATGGGTATCGGTTCGGCAGGTAATGAGGGCAAGCAGGCTGTTAAAAAGGCAGCTGATATCCCTGGCGTAAGGGACGAACTGAAGGATCTAAGGAAATACTGGCACAGCAGGCTTGAAGGATTATCTGTGGAAACTCCTGATCCGGAATTTAACAGTATGATAAATGTGTGGAATGCATATAACTGCCTGATAACTTTTGCATGGTCAAGGGCGGCAAGCCTGGTTTATGCAGGTGAGCGTGACGGACTGGGATACAGGGATACTATCCAGGATATTTTAGGAGTGCTTCATGCTATACCCGATGAAGCCGGTCAACGACTGGAGATGATGATTACAGGTCAGGTATCTGAAGGAGGAGCATTACCTGTTGTGAAACCTTTTTCACATCAGCCCGGCAATATGAAAGCTCCGGAAGAGACTGAATACCGTTCTGACGACTGCCTGTGGCTGTTTAATACAATACCTGCATATGTCAGAGAAACAGGCAATCTTGATTTCTACAACAAGATCCTTCCCTATGCCGATAAAGGTGAAGATACCGTACTGGGTCATATGAGAAAAGCTATTGAATTTAGCCTTGAACGTTCAGGAGCCCATGGATTACCCTGTGGGCTGTCAGCTGACTGGAATGACTGCCTGATGCTTGGACAGAAAGGTGAGTCAGTATTTGTAGCTTTTCAACTGCGCCATGCCCTGGATACCTATTCTGAGATATGCGAACTTTTGAACATAAATAAAGAAAAGGAATGGGCAGAAAAACATATGAAGGTGCTTGATACAAATATCGAAAAACATGCGTGGGATGGCAACTGGTTTCTTCGTGCATATAAGGATGACGGCCTGAAATATGGTACACAAAACGACGAAGAAGGATCTTTATGGTTGAATCCACAATCCTGGGCAGTTTATAGCGGATACGCAAAAGGCGAACAGGCATCATCTGTTATGAACATTGTTTATAATAAGCTTTTTACTAAATACGGACTAATGATTGTTGATCCTCCCTACGAAAAGGCAGATCTTAATGTTATAAAAGCTACGTTGTTCAATAAGGGAACAAAAGAAAACGGATCAATATTCTGCCATACACAGGGTTGGGCAATAATTGCCGAAGCTATGAACGGCAACGGCAGCAGGGCATTTGAATATTTCCGTGCTTATATGCCGTCAGCCATGAATGAAAAAGCTGAGATACGCGAAATAGAACCTTACGTTTATTGCCAGTCCACACATAGTAAGTATAGCCCCCGTTTTGGAGCATCGCGACTGCCATGGCTGAGCGGCGCAGCTACATGGTCTTATTTTGCTGCAACACAATATATATTGGGTTTGCGTACTCATTATAAGGGACTGATAATTGATCCCTGTATCCCTGCCAGTTGGGATAAACTTGAAGCCGTGCGCAGGTTCAGAGGTAGAACCTTAAAGATTGAAGTAACAAACAAAAATCAAAAAGAAAAAGGCATCAGTAAATTAATTGTGAATAATGAAGAGATTAAAGGTAATCTTATAAGTTTTGATAAGATGAAACAACATAATACAGTTAAAGTAATAATGTAAAACTTTTTTCAGGATACTATCCCGGAAATAATAAATAAATAATAATATATATGAAGACTATAATCGGACCATGTTTACCCAATATTCCATGGGAAGACAAACCGGCAGGACATAAGGAAATAATATGGAGATATAGTAAAAATCCTGCTATTGACTGGAATCCTACTCCTTCGACAGCAAGGATATTTAATAGTGCGGTATTGCCGTATAAAGGTGAATTTGTGGGTGTTTTTCGTGCTGATCATAAAAACGGAAGGGCTAATCTGCATTTTGGAAAGAGCAAGGACGGATTTAATTTTGAAATTGATGACCCTGTTATTTCCTGGCAGGATGAGAATGGGAATCCTAAGCCGCTAAGCTATGGATATGATCCGCGGCTGCTTAAAATTGATGATATATATTATATTACCTGGTGCGATGATATGCGCGGAGCATCAATTGGTTTGGGCTGGACCAAAGATTTTAAAACATGGATACGAATGCCAAATCCATTGATGCCATTTAACAGGAATGGCGTGTTATTTCCCAGGAAAATAAATGGGAAGTACTGTCTGTTAAGTCGCCCCAGCGATAGCGGACATACTCCTTTCGGGGATATTTTTGTGAGCGAAAGCCCTGATCTTATACATTGGGGGAATCATAAGTTTGTTATGGGAAGAGGAGGCCGGGGATGGTGGCAGGGAGTAAAGATAGGGGCAGGGCCGGTACCTGTTGAAACTACTGAAGGCTGGCTGCTTTTTTATCATGGCGTATCAACTACATGCAACGGTTTTGTATATAGCTTCGGCGCTGCAATACTTGACATCAATGAACCAAGCAAAGTGAAATACCGCTGTTCCGATTATTTTATTACACCCGAGAAGATATATGAAACATCAGGATTCGTGCCTGGTGTTGTCTTTCCCTGTGCAAACCTGTTTGATGCTGATACAGGAAGAATAGCAGTATACTACGGAGCTGCTGATACCTATACAGCTATAGCATTTGGATATGTTGATGAAATTATTGAGTTTATTAAAAAGCATCATGAGGAGGTAAATTAATTTCCTCACAATATCCGGAAGACTAAAACAGACAGGGAAAAGAGTAATTAAAATAATAATTTTACTTCTTCTCCTCTTTACAAATACAGCAGTGATGGTAAAGTGTAGTGCAAATAGCCAGCAACAGGAAACTGTTGGCAGTGTTAAAATAATTCACTGCTTTCCCAACTTTAAACAATTCTGCCTGAAAAAAGAAATCTATAACACCCAATAGCATAATAATTCCACCTATTATACCTGATGCCCATGCAATTATTTTAAGTGCTTTCATTATTAATTGTTTTAGGTTAATTAATTGTACTTCTTCGTGAACTGTTATTTTATAATTTAACAGGAAGAATAAATGTACAAATTTCCGGTATTATTTCAAAAACATATTATTCACAGCAAATCGATGCATTTATTTATCAGTGTAAAAGAAGTGCAGATAATTATCCTATTCTCTTTCCTTCAGCTTTGTTAATAGATACCTTAAAGATACACACATCCTGCAAGGATTTTTCATTATATTTCCAGTCCGACTTATCCGAATAATGTTGCATTATGATATCAAGACCTCTTTTCTTTTCAATAACATCTTTAATAAACTCAACTTTACCCCACCCAATTACACTGGCATAATGTGTAGTCCATTTGCAGGCATCTTCTGCCTGGATTATATTCACATATGCTTCAATTTCAAAACAAACAGTATTATTCTTTTCCATAAAATCAATCTTCATACCCTTTGGTGCAGAATGAAAGTATAGCTCATTGTCTTTATAACCATAGTTTAAAGGAACAACGTAGGGGGTATTATTGAAACACAGACCTAACCTGCATACCCTGCCGGTTTCTATAATCTTATGTATTTCAGCAATATCTTGTATTTCATACTTTTTATGCCTCATAAAACAATATTTGATTATGTTAATATGTTTGTTAATATAATATTATATAGTATATATCCTTTGAATGCAGGTAATTTTATTTTAAATTTATTCTTTTCTGCTATTTTAAGTTCGAATTTTATACATCAATTTTAAATAATATTAAATACTAAACCTGATGAAAAGACTGGCAATTTTTGTTTTAACCGTTTGTCTTGTTATGGTATCCTGTGATACAGACAGGACAAAAAAAACTGTTACACAATATACTATTGAACAGTTTATGAATAACACTAATTATTTTGGAGGTTCTTTTTCGTTTGATGAAGAACGGCTTTTAGTAACAAGCAATGAGACTGGTATTTATAATGCATATGAAATTTCTGTAAAAGGAGGTGAACTCGTTCCACTTACACAGTCTGACAGCAATTCCGTATTTGCCATCTCCTTTTTTCCCGGAGATGACAGACTATTATATCATAGTGATAATAATGGCAATGAAGTATACCATATTTTTCTCAGGGAAACGGATGGAAAAGTAAAAGATTTAACACCGGAGGAAGGTGCACGTTCAACATTTCAACAATGGAATTTTGATGATAAGAGTTTTATTTACGGATCTAATAAGAGAGACAGGCGCTTTATGGATCTCTATGAAATGGATATTGAGAATTTTGAATCCCGCTTAATTTATCAGAACGATAGTGGATATGAATTCAATGAAATTTCCAGGAATGAGAATTACATTGTGTTTACAAAGACAATTACAACTGATAATAGTGAGATGTATCTATGGGAGAGGGATGCAGATGTAATAAAGCATATTTCACCTCATACCGGTGATGTTCAGTACTATTCATCCGGGTTCAGCCACGACAGCAAAACGTTGTTTTATCTAACAAATGAAGGCAGTGAATATATGTACCTCATGAAATATGATATTGAAAGCGGAGAGAAAGATAAGGTTTTGGGATATGACTGGGATATATGGTATTCATATCTCTCATATAAAGGAAGTTATCGTATTGTTGGCATTAATGAGGATGCTAAAACTGTAATTAAGGTTATTGATGTAAAGAACAATAAAGAATTGAAGTTTCCTGAAGTTGAGGAGGGAGATATAAGCTCTGTAAGGATATCAAGGAGTGAAGAACTAATGACTTTCTGGGTCGGAAGTTCGAAAAGCCCCAGTGATCTCTATGTTTATAAATTCTCAAATAATAGAACAAAGAAGCTAACTAACTCGCTGAATACTGAGATTGACAGGAGTGATTTAGTTGACGGAAAAGTTATACGGTATCAGTCATTTGATGGATTGGAGATCCCTGCAATTTTATATAAGCCTCATCAGGCATCAAAAGACAGTCTTGCCCCTGCTTTGGTATGGGTGCATGGCGGTCCGGGAGGCCAGTCGCGGTTATCATATTTCTCGGTAATTCAGTTTCTGGTAAATCATGGATATGTTGTCCTGGCAGTAAACAACAGGGGAAGCGACGGCTACGGCAAGACATTTTACAAGATGGATAACAGGAATCATGGAGAAGGGGACCTGATGGACTGCATCAAGGCAAAAGAATACCTGGCATCAACAGGTTATGTTGATACAACAAAAATTGGAATCATCGGAGGTTCTTACGGGGGATTTATGGTAATGGCAGCACTTACATTGCACCCGGAAGAGTTTGAGGCAGGAGTAAATATCTTTGGTGTTACAAACTGGTTACGTACATTGAAAAGCATACCTCCATGGTGGGAATCATTTAGGAAAGCCCTGTATGATGAAATGGGAGATCCTGTGGAAGATTCAACAAGGCTAAAACGGATATCACCTCTGTATAATGCTGATAAAATAACCAAACCTTTCATTGTTCTTCAGGGTGCTAACGATCCCAGGGTATTGCAGGTTGAATCAGATGAAATAGTCTCTGAAGCAAGGAAAAATGGTGTTTATGTTGAATATGTGCTGTTTGAGGATGAAGGACATGGATTTGTTAAGAAAGAAAATCAGATAGAAGGCTATGATAAGATTTTGAAATTTCTTGATAAAAAACTGAAAGGCATATAATTCATAGCCATAATCACGCATCAGGTATTTGCTGGATTCAGGATATCCTGAATATGTAAAAAATTGCAGCTGAAGTTTTTTTCAAGCACTAATCTGGGAAGATCAGCAATAAGATTGCCTGTTTTGTTTATAATAGCAGTGTCAGATGTGCAAATTATACCTTCTGAGTATTGCTTTATCTCAAAATCAGGGGATTTTACAAGCCTGCAACTGCCTCTTACAGAATGACCGGCCAGCTTCTGTTCAATAGTATATTTATGATTTGCACTATGCGATACCGGCGAATCAAGGAATATTTCCAGATGTTCCGTTTTGGCAGGAATAAGAAAATCAAAGAGTAAAGTTATACATTCATAAAAAACCTCATCTTTTCTCAGTCTGCCATGTAAAGAACCGGCGTCCCTGAGTATCCCGTCATTACTGATAAATACAGGTTTGCCAAGACGGTAATTCAATATTGTAAACAGAACATTATAACCATCGATAATAAGTATTTTATTATGTAAGGTTTGGGATAATCTCATTTTTCTGTTATCAGCACGGCTCTTTGATGATATCCCCCTGTACAGCACTGTTCTCTGATCCCCTGTAAGCCTGTACCTGTCGCCAACAAGTTTCAATGTCCCTTTTTGAGGGTATTTCCTGTCAAGCAGATAAAAATAATCAATTGCTGCCTTTTGGAAATTCGCGGTATTGAACAGGTTACTTTTCATTCAGTGATACGGTGATAAATAAGTTTAATGATCCGTATATAATAATTCAGTTATTCACAGCTCTTGTCAATCCCAGTTTATTTGCATAGTCTACGACTTCAAAATACTCTTCAGAACTTATTCTCCTGGTTAGTGCGCTGTTTTCAGCGGCCCTGTATTCAGGTCTGTACTGGTCCATGATATTAAGATATGTATTTTTGGATAAATTTAATACAAACTCAAGAATATGTTTTGATTCATTTGTGTGCGAAGGAAGGACAAGATGACGTATTAATAATCCTTTATATGCTGTTCCATTCTCATCCAGTTTAAGGTCGCCTGTCTGTCTGTACATTTCAGTGATTGCCATTTTAGCTATTTGCGGATAGGATTTTATACCGCTTAATGCTTCTCCTGTCTTATCATTAAAGTATTTAAAATCAGGCATATATATATCAATTACTCCATCAAGCAGAATAAGTGTTTCCACTGAATCGTAACCCCCGGAATTATAAACAAGGGGAATATTCAGTCCTTTTGCAATGGCTGTCTTAAGTGACCTTAAAATTTGATAAATCATATGCGTAGGGGTCACAAAATTAATATTATGACAGCCTCTTTTCTGGAGGTCTATCATAATCCCGGCAAGATCGTCATAAGATATTTCCTGTCCGATATGCATCTGTGAGATGTCGTAATTCTGGCAGTAAATACAGTGCAGGTTACAGCTGGTAAAAAAAATAGTGCCTGAGCCGGAATATCCGACAAGAGGTGGCTCTTCACCAAAATGGGGGCTTGCTGATGATACAGCAGGCAGCATGCCGCTGCAACATTTGCCATTTTTATTTACCGATCTGTCTATTTTACAATTATGCGGACAGAGGGTGCAACTTTTGTATATTTTTTCAATTTCCTTTATTCTTTTATCCAGCTCGCCGCTCTTGTGCAGTTCTATATACTGAGGTATATAATTCATGCTTAATTGCTAAATTGCCAAATTGTTAAATGGTTGTATCATAAATAACAATAAACAAATTTCAAATTACAAATAAATCACAAATTCCAATATTCAGTATCCCAGATTTGTTTTGAACATTGTGTAATTAATATTTGGAACTTATTTGTTTTTTGTGTTTTGGGATTTTTAGTTTTTTTGATCAATAAATTATAATCTGCAAAAAATGATTGTTTTATTTTTTTAAGGATGCTTTTGAAAAGATGTACTCTGGTATTTGCTGGTCAAATTTTATGTCATCTATAATAAATTCAGTGCCGTCTCCTGTTTTCAGCATATCTTTAAAAATAATTTTCTTTGGATACCACCGGTCATCGATTTTTGTGATATCAAGGAGT
>CAZFHF010000005.1:0-24962 GCA_964518655.1 uncultured Bacteroidales bacterium
AAACCGAGATGGCAAAGAAAAGGGCAACACTGCATCAGGAAATCAGAGGACTCCTGACTGAAGAACAAAGAGTTTATTTCGATCAGAGAACACATAACAATGGGATGAGTTGCCAAAGGGGAAATTCACCTAATCACAAGGGATGCAGAATGCAGCAGTAAATAACTCTGCTTGATCTATAAGTATTATGACGGGTTGTGTAAAGTATAATTTTTTATCACATCCCGTCATAACTATTTAACAGCAATGAATTGTCCTGTCTGCAATAATATCCAATTGGTTTTTTTTGCCTCAGGTAAAAATAATCTGCGTTCCTTCACCATCTGCCAATCCATAGAAATCACCTACTGTAATAATATCTTTAACGTGCTCCGTTAATTCTTCTTTTTTAATTTTAAACATATCCGTCGCAAGTTTGCACGCATATACTTCTCCCCCACCTGCAGTGATCATATCCAGAAACTCATCAACAGGGGGAATATCAAGTTTATCCATTTGTTTTTTCATCATTGTTGAAACACCTGCTTCGACTCCCGGAATAATACCCATCACTGTAGGAAAAGGAAGGCCTCCAGGCATTGACAGGGAGGGGTTGCCTACTGTAGCAGTATGAAGCTTGTTCATTCTTTTTTTTGTAATAGCATCGAGACCGAAAAATGTAAAAAACATTTTTGTTTCAATACCTTCCATAACCGCTCCATTTGCAAGTACTAATGATGCATATACATCTTCAATTGCACCCTTGGCACAAATAATCAGCACTTTTTTTAATGGACTGCCATTTTTTGAATTCATCTCTTTTATTGTTTTATATTTTACATTCTTAAACACAACTTTCAGGTTTGGGAACACCTGCTATTTTTGTAGCCTTCTTAAGAGGCGCGCCGGGAAAGAGCTGATAAAATTCCTTTATATCCACTATCCCTGATTTTCCAAGTTTTCTGAGTGATAAAGCTTCTCCACTTGCAACTCTCTGACGTATATAATCAATAATTGTATAATGTTTATCAGACAGATCAACACCTTCTTCCTTTGCAATTTCAGCTGCAATTTCCCGCGACCATTGTTCAGGATTAAGCATATATCCATCGTCATTTACTTCAATCCGGTGACCATCAATAACTTTTGTTGCCATGATTATTAAATTTTAAAGTTTATATTTTATTATTTTGTTCTGTATTATTTACAAGATTTAACAGGAAAGTCATAATAAATCCCATAGCACGTTTTCCATCTTTTGAGTTTATTATTTTTAAAGCTTTCCACATAGATACTCCTTCAATATTTTCTGTATCCAGGTTTTTATATATTGATACGGCGTTATTCACTGCTTTTAATATGTCTGGCTGAGTAAGATTTTTTAATGTCTCAAGAATAGTAACAATATTATCTGCAAGTAATCTAAGATCTTCAACTGTAAAGTGCGTTACAATCTCATCCAGGATATTCATTAACTCAGTAAAAAAGGTAAAATACCCTTTTTGTTCAAGGTTGTGCAGTTTGTTTATTAAATCCAGGCCTGCCTGTCTTATTACAGGAGAAATATCCTTTATAAAGTCATTTGAGCTCTCAAGAAATTCAAGTAAAGTATTGAAAGTATTTATGTTCCTGACAACTTTAAGAACAAACTTTTCAAGATCATAACCGTCAATTTCAATTCCTGCTTTGTCAAGCCTGTTTACTGTTGTTTCAAACATATCTTTTCCAATAATTGAGAGATCTTTCATTAAATCCTCAATCTGTTGTCTTCCTCTTCTCTGGACATCCAGTTCCTGTAGAACAATATCCAGCTTATTGTCTATCTGCGCAAGCTTACTTCTCAAATCCTTTTCCGGTATAACTGTAGTATTCATAATTATAAATATTTACCGGCCATTGACATTTCTGTACTTATTGGCAGTTCTTTACCTTTTAAAAGTATGTGCCAGTATATCCATCTGAACAGAAGTTTGCCATAATGATTAATTCTGGTTTCCTTTAATAAGCCGAAGGGTCCTATTCCCGGGAAGGGAAAATGTCCTGGTAATGGCTCAGTGTCATAGTTAAAATCAATTAATGCTCCTTTACCATGTCCTGTTTCTATATAGCAATTTGAATGTCCGTCATATTCGGCAGTAAACGGTCTGCCTTCAATAGCACACATAAGATTTTCATAAAGCACCTCAGCAGAAAAGTGCACTACTGATCCTGCTTTTGAAGTTGGAATATCTGAAGCATCCCCAAGAATGAAAATATTTTCAAAGTTCTTTGACTGTAATGTATGTTTATCTGTAGGAATAAAACCCAGCTCATCACCCAGTCCGCTTTTAATTACCATACCGGCACCCATATGCACAGGAATGGTAACAAGGCAGTCAAAACTTACTTCTTTATCTGCAAAATCCCTGATTGCCTTTTTATTGTTATCAACTTCAGCAATACTATAGTCAGGAATTATTTCAATGTTTTTCTCCTTAAGAAGGTTACCCAGTATTTCTGAAGCCCTGGGCCTGGTAAATGCTCCGGACAGCGGAGTAACAAATTTTATGTTTACTTTATCACGTATGCCCCTTTCAGTGAAAAACGCATCAGCATACATTACGAATTCAAGAGGTGCTACAGGGCATTTAATAGGCATCTCTGCAATATTTACCACTAAGTCCCCTCCTTCCCAAGTCTTGAAAAAACTTGCCAGAGCAAGTGCTCCTTCAATAGTATAAAAATCAAAAATGTTTTTATACCATAATTCACCTTTTAAACCAGGGGTTTCTTCAGGTACTATCCTTGTCCCGGTGGCAATAACAAGGTAATCATATTTCAAAATAACCCCGTCGCTAAGCCTGATCTCATTTTTACCACCATCGATACTATCAACTTCAGAGAAAATAATATTGACTCCAGAAGGTATAAAATCATATTTTGGTTTTATAACATCTTCCCTTTTATAAATGCCAAAAGGGATAAAAAGGAATCCGGGCTGGTAATAATGGACTTTATCCTTTTCAATAATAGTAATATCCCATTCACCTCTATCCAAAGCTTTTCTCATTCTATTAGCTATTATTGTACCACCAGTTCCGGATCCCAGAATAATCAGTTTTTTCATAAATATTTTTTATACTTTTTATAGAAAATGTTTATCTGCAAGCATCATTATAGTAAATCTGTTTTTTACTATAAATTAAACCTATTTAAATGCTTTTTGTTCAAATTGCACGTATAATAAATATCATATTATGATATATATATCAGCAGAAAAATATGTAAGGGTTAGTATATGGATGAAACCTAGCCTATATGCATTTGCGTTGAATGCAGGTTAAGCCAGCCTTTCCCTGAAGTCAGTCAGTGCTTTATTTGTTCCAAAGACTATAACATAATCTCCAAGCCTAAGGTTAGTATCACCATG
Organism: uncultured Bacteroidales bacterium; assembly: GCA_964518655.1. Taxonomy (GTDB): domain Bacteria; phylum Bacteroidota; class Bacteroidia; order Bacteroidales; family UBA10428. The sequence goes on from CAZFHF010000005.1 coordinate 3,389, forward strand.
AGGCACGTGCATTTCTTTACCTCTTCTTATTAGCATTAAAAAGCCGTCAGTGTGAAAAGGGATCTCCTTCACCTGCAACCTGTCAATTTTCTTACTTGTTATAGCTATTTCTTCAACAGAGAAACTTTCAAATGTTTCTACCAGGGTATGATAAGTTGTTGGCCTTAAAATAAGGTTTTCAACAGTAGTAGCAACAATTCTTGGAGTATCAATAATATCAACTCCAAGTCGTAATAATTCAAGCTCTATTTTTGAGGTTTCTGATCTGGAGATAATCTTTTCATGACCAAACTCTTCACGCAGAAGTCGTGATATCCTGATGTTCTTTTCATCTGAATCAGTAATAACAACAACATAGTTTGTTGGTGAAAGTTTAATTTTTCTGTACACAGATTTATCCAGCCCGTCACCATGATATGCATCCAGCCCCTTGGCAAGTATATCATTATAACGTTTTTTATTCTTTTCAACGATTATTGCTGCTTTACCGTGCATTTTAAGCCGCCTAAGGATAAGAACTCCTGTACTGCTACCGCCAACAACAACAGTTTTGCCGATATCATATATACTTCTGGGATTAATCAAATTATAAAGCGTAGGAGAAACCAGGCAGGTGATAACGGCCATAAAGATAAAGCAAGCATTGATACCGGGTGTAATAATATCAAGATCAAGGCCGATCTTTGATGCGGCAATTATCAAACTTAGTCTTGAGGCTAAAATAACTCCTCCCGAAAATACCTTACGGATTCCGAAACGCTTATACCATACAAATGATGGAATAATTTTTACCAGATAAAGAGCTATTAATAATAGTGTAAGAAATGGCAATAATGAATTATCCAAATCTTTCAAATAAGTAGCTTTAAACTGTGCACCTATCATAATAAAAAATATGGGTATGAAAAATCCATAGCTCATACCATCCAGCTTTATCATGAGAAGAGAGCGTGATTTGTATAAGAAAACAGACAGCAGCGCTCCTGCAAGGAATGCACCTAGTAATATCGCCTCTTTATCAATAAATTGTGCACTTATTATAAATACCAGTATAAGAAAAATAGTACCTCTAATCCTAATCTGCAAATCAGCATGTGCCAGCTGATAAATAATCCTCTTAAAAAACCTGTAATCTTTCAATCGAAGACCAACACGATAAAATATATAAAAAAGTATAAATAAAGCAATGATAAGAAAAACCTCTACTTTGAATCCATTCTTAATAATAAATGCAGAAAGTGTAAATAATAAGATACTTAGAATATCAGCAATAGCCGCAGCTGAAATAATCATTTGTCCGTATTCGGTATTTATCTCTTCCCTGCTTTTCAGTACGGGCAAAATTATTCCTACAGAAGAAGTAACCATAATTAAAGAAAAATACCAGGTATTTTTTATCTCAATAATACGAGAAATCGCAGCAGTAAATAATAAAGACAATGATAAGGTAATGACGAAAATAAGCATCCCTATTAAAAAAGGATTCTTCTGAAATCGTGAAGCTGACATTCTCTTGACAGACATTGAATCAAGGATCTTATTAACATCAATCTCCAGTCCGGTCAGAAACATCAGGAAAATAAATCCGGTCAAAGCAAGAAATTCAAGTATTCTTATGCTTTCCGGTGAAAAATTACTAATTAAAGGCCTGACTAAAATATAGCCTAATATTATTTCAAGTACAGCAGTCGGCACTTTTCTCAATCTGACCAGTGATGTAACCATTGGTATTGTAAAGGCAAGGGCAGCAATTATAAATAAGGGCAGGTAATCGAAATCAAATGATATGTTTAGAGTAATAATTGCCTGCATATAATTTCTTTAATTATAGATAATATAAATATATACAAATCCTTTGAACTTGCATAAAAGAAGTAAAAGATTAATTAATTCCGGGAATAAAAAGCAGCAATTGGTAATATTAATGAATCGCGCTTTCGACTTTTTGAAAATTCTTATTTACAACAGCAAGCACTTCTTCCGGTTTTATTGGTTTTATGATGCAGTCAGAGCAACCGGCTTTAGTAATCATGTTAATATCTTCGTTCATCGCATATGCTGTTTGAGCAATAACAAGGATATCAGGATATTTTGATTTTATTTTTAATGTCGCCTCATATCCGTCCATGCCGGCCATCCTTATATCCATCAGGATTAGATCAACTTTTTTTCTTTTGCAGAAATCAATCGCGTCAAAGCCATTTTCTGCCCAGTATATTTTTGCTTTTGTCTTATCAAGAATGGTCTTAAGATAAATATAATTTGCCTTTTCATCCTCGGCAATAACTATTACTTTATCACTCCAGTCAAATTTACCAATACTTTCATCATTATTTACTGAAACATTATATTTATGAACTTTTTTTCTGCCTGAAGGCAAAGTGAAATAGAAAGTCGATCCTATTCCTTCCGTTGAATCAACCCATATGTTACCTCCCAAAAGCTCAACAAGCTGCTTCGATATCGAAAGGCCAAGACCTGAACCATTGCTGCTTTCAAATAAATACTCTTTAACCTGGCTAAAACGCTTAAAAATAAATTGTTTTTTATCTTTGGCTATTCCAATACCGGTATCTTTAACATAAAATTCAGTTGTATTTCCGTTTCTTTTGTTAAAACCAAACTCGATTGCACCTTTACTGGTAAACTTAATAGCATTATTAATCAAATTGGATAAAATCTGTTTTAACCTGTTAGGGTCGGTTAGAATAATTGTATCCTTACCAGTATCTCCTTTAGGGATCTTAAGTTTGATATTTATCTCAGGCCTTTTATCCTTCATTATCGTATCAGAATAATATAAATACATGCCATTAAGCAATTCATTCAGATTGCATCTGGATAAATTAATTTTTGTTTTTGCTGATTCAATCCTGGAAATATCAATTATATCATCAATAAGGTTCAGGAGGCTGTTACCGTTTTCGATAATTAACTCTACAAACTTATTTTTATTCTCTTTGGATATATCGTTGTCAAGTATCAGATTTGAAAATCCAAGAATAGCATTCATTGGGGTTCTAATCTCGTGGCTCATGTTGGCTAAAAATACTGATTTCAAATGATCGCTCTCCTCAGCCTGTTGTTTAGCCTTTTTTAGTTCCTCAACACTCATCCGGAGTTTTTTGTTCTCTTCCACCAGTTCCCTGTTCGTAGCTCTCAATTTAGTATTACCAGACTCCTTCCTTTTTTTATTAATATCCTTTAGCATACTTGAAAAATTAAATATATTGAAAGTGGAATATGCATATGTTCAACTATTTAGCAGTTATTTATGCAATGGAATTATCGGACCATAATTTAATATTTATATAATAATCTACATTTAGATTTTTAATGATATTGCTTACTATCTAATAATGATATATATCATCGTTTTAATAATTGATTTTTTTTAAAAATTAATATATAAGCATTTAACAGGTTACAGGGATGAGAAAAAAAAACCTGCTGTTTAAAAACCAATATCTCTCTTAATATAGGATGAATAATCCTTAATAATTGGAGTATATTCGGTTTTCATTAACCCGGATGATATAAGAAAATCAGCCGTAGATCTATTACATGCAGTAGGAACATTATAAAGTACAGTTATTCTCAGAAGTGCTTTAACGTCAACATCATGGGGCTGAGGCTGCATAGGATCCCACAGGAATATCAGCATATCTATCTGCCCTTCAGTAATTAATGCTCCAAGCTGCTGATCACCTCCCAGCGGACCCGATTTTAATTTTTTCACTTTTATATTATGTGATTTTGAACCGGATGAGCTCCTGAGCAAAGCTTGTTCAACCAACTTACCGGTTGTGCCTGTACAGGTTATCTCATGCTGAAGCAATACCTCCCAGTTCCATTCAACCCATTCGATGAGATCTTTCTTCCTGTTGTCATGCGCAACCAAAGCTATTCTCTTATGTACATGCATAATATTTTTCTTTAAGTAACATATTAAAATTCCTGGCTGTCTAATATATCAAGATATTTCTTATAATATCTGTCAACTATTTCATCAACTAATATTTTTTCTTTATCCTGTCTGGTTTTATAATCAGCTTTAGTTTCGGATTTTTTCTTTGGCCGTAACAAGGATAAGTTAGTTATCTCTTTTTCAATTTCATCTGAAAAATAAAAATCAACAAATATCCTTTTATTCAGTTTCCACAATTTTACTGTCTTATCATCCGAGGCACTTGCAAGATATTCACCATCCGGGCTATATTTTACGCAGTTAACCGGGCCTTCATGGTCAATAAAGGAATACAATTTATTACCTGAGATTGTTTCCCAGAGAATTATTGTATTATCATAAGAACAGCTAATCAAATGCTTACCGTCAGGACTAAAATCAATATCCATAACCTCCTTATCATGCCCGATATAGGATTTGATTACTTCTCCTGTGCTAAAATCCCATAATCTGATAGTCTTGTCACCTGAAGCACTGGCAAAATATTTACCTCCGGGGTGAAATTTAACGGAATATATATTATCTGAATGCTTGTTCATGTTTCTTATCTCCTCTCCTGTAACTGCATTCCATATTCTCACAGTCTGGTCAAGGGAGCCGCTGACAATATATTTTCCGTCATGGCTGAAACAAACGGGGAGGGTACTTTTTTCATGACCCTCAAGATTAAACAATGTCTCCCCCGTAGTATAATTCCAGACCCTAATCTTCGTGGCATAGGATCCGCTTACAATTTTGTCAGTTTCAGCATTAAAATCAAAAGACCATATATGAGTTGTATTACCGCTAAAAGTTTTTAATAACTCCCCGTTAAAACTCATAAGTTTAATATCAGGTCCACAGGCAGCCAATATCTGGTTTTCCTGTGCAAATTGCAACGCCTGTATAGGAAAGTAATTATTTTCAATACTATATACTATTTCAAACGAATTAACATCCCATATATAAATTGCTTTGTCTTCGGATCCACTGGCGAGCAAATTACCATCCCTGTTAAAAGATACGGACAAGACAGGTTTAGTATGCTTTTTAAACACATGAACAGGATTATCATAACTTTGAGCATATAAATTTAACCAGCAGGTTGTAAATATCAGAAAGAAAATGCCGAATTTTACTTTCACAATCTGTTATATTTATTTTAGAATTTAGTTTTAAAACACTTAATTTAAATTAAACCATTAAACATCAGTTAATTTTTGCTGTCATCTTATAACGTAATCCTTCAGTAACTGATAATACTGCTTTTACAGAGCCAACAAGTATTTTTGCTTCAATCAATACAGGTATTCTGTTTTTGTCATCTGTGACCCAGACGAAAAGGTCTTCTCCTCCCTTAAAAATTGTACCTTCTACAAGTAAAGCGGAAAATTTTATACATTTATATTTATGCCCATCCCGGGTATCTATAGTTTCTTTTCCCAGGTATCGTATATAAAGATTAAACAATTCATTATCTATAATGACTGATACAGGGATAGTATCATTCACCTTAAGCCCGCTAAAATCCAGGTTTCTGGAATAATAAATAAGACTTAACACATCAAAAGTACAATAAGGCATATCCAGGGTATCACGTAAAAATGGCTTGTATGTATTCTCAGTGAAAGAAAATATTTTATTGTTTTTATGGTCAAAGATATACTGGTTATTAACTGAATATCCCCCTTCATATGTATTTCTTCTAAACCACAAAGGCCTTAAAGTTTTTATATCAAGATAAGATTCAAAACGATCTCTCACCTTAAAAAAGAAATCATAACCTTTAAAAGTTGAGCCAAAAGAATTAAAATAATAAACATTACGTTTCATGAACGTTGCTTCTTTTACTTCAAAATCCACCCACCCGGCATTTAACCATATAAAATGCCAGTTATACACAACATGGTAGTTTACTTTCTCTCCGACCTGAAAGCAATAATTAGTATCAAAACATTGAGCATTAATCTTGAATGCAGAGAAGCAAAGAAATAATAAGGTTGCAATAAAACAAGTAATAAAGTTATTTTTTTGTGTTGCCATGCCTATATACATGAAGCCAGTTTGAGTCAGGACAATAATTTATTATATATCTGGTAATTATCTTCGTCAAAGCATACGAACATAACTTTTTTTATTCTTTTACTGTTTTTAATGAATTCTTTAACTTCTTTTATAGCAATTTCAGCAGCCAGGTCTTTTGGGAAATTATATACACCTGTACTAATATTAGGAAAAGCAATAGTTTTAGACTTTGTATTTTCTGTGATCCGCAGGCTATTTCTATAGCAGCTTGCCAGCAGTTCCTTTTCATTATTATTACCTCCGCGCCATACCGGGCCTACTGTATGAACAACAAATTTTGCCAACAGGTTATACCCGCTTGTCATTTTAGCCTCTCCTGTTTTGCATCCGTTTAATCTTCTGCATTCATCAAGCAATCCTGGCCCGGCAACCCGATGAATTGCCCCGTCGACTCCACCTCCTCCCAGCAAAGAATTGTTAGCAGCATTTACAATTACATCTACCTTAAGCCTGGTTATATCACCCTTCATCAGTTTTATTTTTGCCATTGTTAATGGATTTAGAGATTATAGTAAATGTATCTGGTTTGACTACCTGCTGCCTATTTTTAAAGTTAAGATAATCTTAACGAATTTCAGCCTTAAATTCCTTAATAAATGCATTATGCAGGTTATTCATTATCCTGTCAATTTGCTTGTCTGTAAGAGTACTTTTTAGATCCTGCAAAATAAAAGTAACTGCATAAGACTTTTTCCCTTTTTCAATTTTTTCTCCGGTATACACATCAAACAGATTTATTTTTTTAATATAATAATTTTCAGTTTTTAGAGCTATTCTTTTAATATCTTCAAACATAACAGATTTATCCAGCAGTAATGCTACATCTCTTCTTACCTCCGGATATTTTGGCAATTCTGCAAATTCAAACTTATGAGTCATCAGGCTACTGAATACATTGTCCCAGTATATGTCACCATAAAAAACATTTTCTTTAAGGTCAAAGCCCTTTATCAGTGAATACGCAATAATTCCAAATTCAGTTATAGTAGTGTCTCCAAGCTTGTATACCAGTCCATCAGTATATATATCATTTTTATCCTTTATTCTTTGAATATTAAAATTGCTGATTTTGAAACCAAATCTTATCAGAACATTTTCTATATATGCTTTTAGCTGATAAAATGAGCTTTTCTCATTTTCAGTGTTCCAGTTTGATTCATGTTTTTTTCCTGTGATAAAAAATGAGAGATGTTGTTCTTCAGAATACCTGTTCAGCGGATGCTTATCTGCTTTACCGTTATTACAAAAATAACAATTACCTAATTCATATAATCTCAGATCAGGCATTTGCCTCTTTGTATTAAAACATATTGCTTCTAATCCACCAAATATTAATGTTTGACGCATAACGTCCAGATCGCTGCTTATAGGATTGTTTAATCTAACTAATGATTCCGTTTTATATGTAGTAAGGTTCTCATAGTATGTTGATCTGGTCAGGGAATTTGACATAATTTCATTAAATCCGTTGCTGCTCAGATAGTCTGATATCAGATTAACGAGTCTTTCCCTTTCAGGTTTGGCAACATATGATATATTGGAATTCAGGTTTTCCGAAAACTCAATATTGTTATATCCATATATTCTCAGTATTTCCTCAATAACATCAGCCTCTCTTTTAACATCAACCCTGTATGGAGGAACACTTAGCACAAGTTTATCATTATGATTTTCAATAATATCAATCTCTAATGATTTGAGGATTTTTTTAATTTTGTCTTTCTCCAATATTTTTCCTGCCAGTCTGTTGATATTTTTATATGTTAGCACAACTTTAAAAGGCATTATTGGTTCAGGGTATACGTCAACGATTTCGGAAGAGATAACGCCGCCTGCGATATCTCTCATTAACAATGCAGCACGTTTAAGTGCAATAATTATCATATCCGGATCAATGCCTCTTTCAAAGTGAAAGGATGAATCAGTTACTATTCCGTGTCTTTTTGATGTTCTGCGCACTGATAGAGGGCTAAAATAAGCACTTTCAATAAATACATTCTTTGTATCATCAGTAACACCGGAATGTAATCCTCCAAACACACCGCCAATAGCAACTGCCCCCTTTCCGTCACAAATCATTAAGTCTTCAGATGCGAGGGTGTGTTCAACGCCATCCAGTGTATTAAATGCTGTACCCTCAGGCAGGTTTTTTACTATTATTTTTCTGTCATTAAGTTTATCCGCATCAAAAGCATGCAGCGGCTGGCCCAGCTCATGCAAAACGAAATTTGTTATATCAACAACATTATTTATAGGATTAAGACCTATAGATTTCAGCCTGTTCTTCAGCCATTCGGGAGACTGGGCTATCTTTACATCAGTGACTGTCACCCCTGCGTATCTTTTGCAGGACTCTTTATTTTCCACAATCACTTCAACAGGATAATTGTTATTCTTTACTTTAAAGTCACTAACATCCGGCAATTGCGGTTTAATATCCTTTTGCTGGCTGAAAAAAGCTGCTAAATCGCGGGCAGTACCATAATGTGATGCTCCGTCAATTCTGTTTGGAGTAAGTCCTATTTCAAATACAGTATCCTTGTTAGTGTCGAAATATTTTTTAAGTGGTAATCCCACCTGTACACTGTTATCCAGAACAACTATCCCGTCATGGCCGGTTCCTATGCCAATTTCATCTTCAGCACATATCATCCCCTGTGATTCAACTCCCCTTATCTTTGTCTCTTTAATTACCAGACTTTCATTTTCCATATAAAGGGTAGTGCCTGCCATGGCTACTACAACTTTCTGTCCTGCCCTTACATTCGGCGCCCCACACACAATACTTAACATATTCTTTTCTCCGACATCCACCTCGGTAATTACAAGTTTGTCAGCATCAGGATGTTTTATGCAGCTTTTAACTTCACCTACAACCAAACCTTCAAAGCCGCCTTTCACATCTTCATATTTTATGATCCCTTCTACCTCAAGCCCAATATTTGTCAATATTTCAGCTAATTCCTTATGTTTTATATCAATGTTTAAATATTCTTTCAGCCAGTTATAGGAAATCTTCATTATATTATTATTAAATATCTATCTTACAATTAATTTGCAATGTGCAAAAATTAAAATAATCAATGATTAATTAACAAAAATAGCAAAATTTGACATCTGTAATATTTGTATAATCATTTTTAATTAACTTAACATGTATTATTAAATTTCTTATTGCTGTTGTACCCTACCATTTATTAAATAACTTTGTATTTTTTAAAAATCTTAATGTGGTGAATAATAGAGACTTTTTAATATTGATAACTAATGATGATGGACTTGAAGCAAGCGGATTAAAGTCTTTAATAACTGTTGTACGTCCATTAGGCAGGGTTGTTGTTGTTTCGCCTATGGAAGCTAAATCAGGTATGTCTCATGCCATTACAGTAAAAACACCCCTGCTAATAGAGAAAATAAGTGAAGAAGAAAACCTTGAAATATACGGCTGTAACGGTACTCCGGTAGATTGTGTAAAGCTTGCCTTAAACCAGATACTTTACAGAAAACCTGATTTGCTGGTATCAGGATTTAATCATGGTGCCAACTCATCCGTGAGTATATTTTATTCAGGAACAATGGCTGCAGCATTGGAAGGCTGCATTAACGGAATTCCCTCAATAGGTATATCACTTGTCAGTCATAATCCTGATGCTGACTTTGCTGCAACTGAATTCTATGGTGAAAAGATAATCAGAAAAGTAATTGAGAATGGTTTGCCCGGCTCTATTTGTTTAAATGTGAACATACCAAAAATTCCACTTAATGAAATAGCAGGTATTAAGGTATGCAGGCAAAATAAAGGGCACTGGCAGGAAGAGTTTAATATAAAAACTGATACCCTGGGTAAGAAATATTTCTGGCTCACAGGTACGTTCAACAATACCGAACCGGAAGCAACCGATACAGACGAGTGGGCATTGATGAATAATTATGTATCCATAGTACCTACAATAGTGGATCGCACATGCTATGATACTATTAAAATAATCAATAACTGGGATTTATAAATAATGTACAAGCGTATAAACACAATAACTTTTGGAATTATCATTGGAATAATTATACCCTGTATATTTTATCTTGTTGTATTTTATTCAAAATTTCATAATCTCAGCCTTGCCAGTTTTCATAGGGATATATATTTTGGTAAACTGCTTCCACTTATTATAAGCCGCTGTATTTTACCAAATCTTGTGTTGTTTTTTATTTTTAACTGGCTCGACTGGATAAAGGCAACTAAAGGAGTATTTATATCAACACTTGCATTAACTGGTATATTATTCGCTTTAAAGCTTATTTTCTTTTAACTGATAATTAATGAAGTATTTTATTATTGCAGGTGAAGCATCCGGAGATATGCATGGCGCAAACCTGATGCATAATATACTCAGCTATGATACAAGTGCAGAATTCAGGTTTTTTGGTGGAGATATGATGCAAAATGTCCGCGGTATACTCGTTAAGCATTATAGTGAAATGGCTTATATGGGTATATTCGAAGTATTAATGAATATAAGAAAAATCTCACGTAACTTATCTTTATGCAAGCGTAACATAGTTGATTTTAAACCTGATATCATTATCCTTATTGATTATGCCGGTTTTAACCTGAGAATAGCAAAATTCGCCAAATACCATAATGTTAAAATATATTATTATATATTACCTAAACTTTGGGCATGGGGCAAATCACGAATCAGAAAAATAAAAAAATATACTGACAGGCTGTTTGTTATTCTTCCTTTTGAGGTAAGCTTCTACAAACAGTATAATATTGATGTTGAATATTTCGGAAATCCACTGGTTGATGAGATAGAGAAAGATACAAGTCATTCGGAATCTTCAGATGAATTCAGAAGCAGGAACGGTCTGCCGGATAAACCTGTTATCGCTTTGCTTGCAGGAAGCCGCAGACAGGAAATTCACAGATGTCTTCCCGAGATGGCTGAAATTGTAAAATATTATCCCGGTTATCAATTTGTTGTAGCAGGATTATCTAGTATTGAAGAAGAATATTATATAAAGTCATTGTCTAATACTGATATAAAGGTTATTTATGATCAAACCTATGCGCTTTTAGCAAAATCATCAGCAGCAGTTGTCACTTCGGGAACTGCAACACTTGAAACAGCGTTGTTTAATGTTCCGCAGGTTGTAATTTATAAAACAAGCCCTTTTACTTATTACTTCGGACAGATCCTCGTATTGCTTAAAATAATACATGTTAAGTTTTTCTCGCTTGTTAATATTATTCTTGAAAAAGAAGCGGTGAAAGAATTACTCCAGTTCAGATTATCTGAAAATATCAAAAAAGAGCTGGACATGATTCTTGAAGATAATAAATATAGAGATGAAATGCTGAAAAACTATACTGAACTTAAACATAGCATTGGTAAACCGGGAGTATCCCAACGGGTAGCGGAAAGAATTGTTAATTCACTTTCAGTAAATAATAAATAGACATTCATACTATGATATTAAGGCGATACTTAATTCATTTATTGTTAATTATCAATATTAATATCAGTTACTCCCAGAATTTGAATATCGCCCTTTTTCATGAATATAACATAAAATCCGTAGTATTTTCGACTGTCACAGGTGAATACATTATTAAAGGAGACGAAAACCTAATAAGCAGATCAGCGCCCAATGACATTTATTTCATCACTTTGGAAAATAACCTGTTAACCATAAACGATAAAACCAGATCACTAGGTAAATATGAGAAAATCGGATTCACGGGCACCGGATCAGAAAATACTTTCCAGATAAATCCAGCCTCCCCGGGATTATCATCGAGAGAATATGATGATGATCTTTTGCTGGCATATAATAAGACAAGCATAAGAATTATCAATAAGATTGATATCGAAAAATATATTACCGGCGTAATAGAAACGGAGGGTGGTTCATATGCCCCTCTTGAATTTTATAAAGCCCAGGCAATTCTAGTGAGAACCTATGCCCTGAATAATTTGTACAGGCACTCCGGCGACGGATTTAATCTGTGCGACAGAACACACTGTCAGGCTTATAAGGGAAAAAGCAGATTTAATGATTTGATTTATAATGCTGCCAGAGAAACAAAAGGGAAAGTTCTTGTTGATATGAATAATAATCTGATAAATACTCCATACCATTCAAACTGCGGAGGTGTTACTAACAGCGCTTCGGATGTATGGTTAAAAAATCTTCCTTATCTTGTTTCAGTAAGAGATCCTTTTTGTACCAAAAGCAGGAATGCCACATGGGAAAAGAAAATATCAATTGTTGAATGGGAGAACTACCTGAGAAAAAACGGAATAATAGCTGTTAATTCAAACCCTGATGATTTCGTATTAAGTCAGTTTTCACGAAAAAAATATTATCAGTATAATAACCAAAAAATACTGCTTACAAAAATCAGAAAGGACTGGCAGCTGAAATCCACATTTTTTTCTATAACAGCAGATAATAATTCATTGCTGATAAAAGGCAAGGGATTTGGTCATGGTGTAGGACTTTGCCAGGAGGGAGCCATAGAGATGGCGAGGGTAGGTTATACCTATCTTGATATAATACATTTTTACTATAAAGATGTTAAAGTGATTGATAAAAATAAAATAATCAATCACTAATCAACCTTTATCAACCTTCCTGTTGATTTTTGTTCAATAACTTCAACTATTCCCGGATTTCCCGAGTAATATACATTTCCCGGTCCCCATATCCAAACTCGCAGTTTCTCTGTGACATGTATATACATATCTCCGGTTGTCTGAAACATTATATCTGTATTCTTTGATATAAGATTATTTGCATATATTGAAGAACCATAATTAATAAAAAATCTGCTCATTTCAGTCTTACCGCTAAATGTAAAAAGCCCGAGTGTTGTAAAAGAATCGTCGAATCTGAAATACCCGCAGTTTAATAATAAATCAGCTTCACCTATCTCGCCTATAGCATAGTACTCAAAATACTCACATCGTAAAGTGTCATTTGACTTTACACTTACAGGATCAAATGTTACCAGATGTCTCAGATTATTAAAATGCACCGTGATATTAATCTTCTCATAATCCCTCAGCCAGTTACACATTATTGAGTTTTCAATAACCAGAGTATCATTATTAATATCTGTCGAAACATTTGGCAATAAATTCTCACCGCCTTCCAGGATAACCTTGCTTACTGAGTCCTGCACAAGAAACAGATTAAAAATATCTTTGACTTGAATATGTTTAAATTCGCTGAGTATTCTTTCCTCCTTAATATTTTTGCCTCCTGCTTTGAAACACCGTGATGAGTTCTTTTCACAGGAACAGAGCACAAACATAAACAAAAAAGCTATGCCCAGATTCAGTTTATTCATACCTTGCCAGTTTTGCGTTATTTTAACATATTAATAAAAAATCAACTAAAACGTATAACCCGCTCCCCACTCAATAAAATCAGCTTTTGCGCTATGAGCTTTAAGTGAAATATTCAACAATACATGATTATTTACTTTGTATCGTAGTGCAAGCCTGCTGTAAAACAGGGACAAATCTGTATATTTTGAATACAGGTACCTGCCTACATTAATTGACATTAACAACCTGTTATAGACTAATGTGTGCGAGCCATGCAACCCGAATTTAAAAAGATTGGCAATATCTTCATTTAATTCACCATCAATTGCCAGAGCCTCACTGATTGATTTATCATAAAATATATCAGTGCCAATGCCAATTCTCCGTTTCAAATTTATATGCCTTTCGTAATCAATTGATAAAGATGAAATTAAATAATGTTTATTATAAAGATTGTCAAATACTTTGACGCCGGCTGAGTAAATAATACCATAATAGTTTTTTCTATAACTTTCAGGCAGTGCCAGTTTAATTTTTTCCTTATTAGCTTTATTTATTAAATAGTTTAATCCCAAAGATCCGGATAATACATTTAATCCAAAATTGGGGGATCTCCATTTACCGTTGGAACAATGTGAAAACCCGACCTCGCTTGTTAACTCAATCTTATCTGATATGGGAATCTTCGTGTCGAATCCCAGCCTGAAATACACGTTAATATGTGCGCCTATCGCTGTATTTAAATAATTTTTATGAACATCAAACCTTTTTGTAAGGTATGAAAACCCAAATGATATCTCATAATTCAATAAATATAAATCATTACCTTTTTTAATCACAGGTATATTTATAAAACTATATAATGCATGGGCCTGACCGAGTACTGCAGGATTGCCGTAATCGCAAAAGAAATACCCAATGCCTGTTCTGGGATACCTGTAAAGCTGTTCCCATTGATGTTTGCCAAATGTTGGTTTACTAACCTCTATTTCAAAACCCGGCACATGAGCTTTTAATAAATATGCAATTGATTCATGATGAGGAATAATAAATCCATAATGCACTTTAGGACTTATGTAGATATTGTTAAGTATACCTTCCTTGTCAGATGCATAAGTGCTTTCCTGAAATAAAAAGAAATTCAATGACAATAATGATATTGTCACCAGTAATCCTGATCTCATAAAATTATAAAAATCAATAAAAAACAAATATAAACCGAATTTTCCTTTCCGTGTTAATATAATAAATAATCATAAGACAGGTTATATATCATTAATACTTATCTTTGAATTCCTGATAATATTTTATAATATTTTGCTATTAGTATATATTTATCATATACTTATAAAATTTGAATTATAATCCGGAATATGTTTTCATTATATAAGAGAGAGATTAACAGGTTCTTCAGCACATTCACCGGTTATCTGGTAATACTTGTCTTTCTGTTGATTAACAGTTTCTCAATGTGGATCATTCACTGGGAATTTATATTTGAAAAAATCAATATCGAGGAGCTGAATATTCTGGACAAAGGGTATGCAACTATTGATACTTTGTTTATAATATCCCCCTGGGTATTTTTATTTCTTATTCCTGCGATAACAATGTTAATGTTTGCTGAAGAGAAGAAAACGGGTACTTTTGATCTTTTATTAACCAGGCCTTTAAGTGACTTACAGATTATTCTGGCCAAATATTTTGCTACATTAACACTCGTTGTTTTTGCACTGGTACCTTGCCTCGTGTATTTTCTATCTGTTTATTTACTGGGTAGCCCAACAGGTAATATAGACACAGGTGGCACATGGGGCTCTTTTATTGGTTTGTTTTTCCTGGCCGCAGCCTATATAAGTTTTGGATTACTTGCCTCGTCAATAAGTAAGGAAATGATTATCGCTTTTATTGTTGCAGCATTTATTTCAATCTTCTTTTTTATAGGATTTGAATTTATAAGTCGTATTAACATCTTTGATGGGGTTTCAACATTCATCCTGGGCCTTGGCATAAACGAACATTACAAATCTATGAGCAGAGGCGTAATAGATACCCGTGATGTAATTTATTTTCTTTCTTTAATCAGCATATTTATAATAGTTACAAAAACGAGGTTACAAAGCAGACACTGGTAATGGTTTATTTAATAGTTAATTATGTTATTCTTTTTAATTATACTTAATAATGCGCTGGAGTAAAAGAAAAAGACAAAATATCAGCCAGTTATTCTTGTTAATTCTTATTATACTATTGATAACATATATATCATCTTTCTTTTTTTACCGGATTGATTTAACATCTGAAAAAAGATATACTCTCTCCCCAATGACAAAAAGTATATTAAAAGATCTGGATGACGTTGTATACTTAAAAATATATCTTGAAGGTAAGCTGAATATACCTTTTAAGAAAATGCAGAAAAGTATCAGGGAGATACTTGATGAATTCAGAGTTCATGCCAAAGAAAACCTGCAATATGACTTTATAAATCCTTTTGATAATGAAAATCCCGGGATTCAAAATGATGTTATAAATGAATTATCAGGTAAAGGATTAAAAGCGGAAAATATATTATCAAGAGACAAAGAAGGAGGAACTTATGAAAAAATCATCTTCCCCGGAGCATTAATTTTGTATAAAGGAATAGAATTACCGATAAACATTTTGAGTAACAATCCTGGTTTGACTGGCGAACAGAACATTAGCAACTCAATTCAAAATTTAGAGTTTGCATTTATAAGTGCTATAAGAAACATTACAAACGAGGAAACTGAAAAAATAGCATTTATTAAGGGTCACGGAGAACTTGATGAATTTTATATACATGATATAAGCAGAGAACTGGCAAATTATTTTCAGATTGACATGGGTGTAATAGGTGGTAAACCCGGAACACTGGATGAATATAAAGCAATTATTATTGCCAAGCCTGCAAAACGCTTCAGTGAACAGGATAAATTCATTATTGATCAGTATATAATGAACGGAGGTAAAGTGCTATGGATTATTGACCCGGTAAATGTCAGCCTTGACAGCCTTGTGAACGGAAAGACAATAGCTCTTGCCAATAACCTGAATATAGACGACCTGCTCTTCAAATACGGAGTGAGAATAAATCCATTACTAATTCAGGACATTCAGTGTAATGTGCTGCTCGTTAATGTAGCACTGCAGGGCAGCAATCCCAGGTTTATTCCGGCACCATGGCTGTTTAATCCTTTGATATCAGCACCACCAACTCATCCTGTTACAAGGAACCTGAATATGATAAAAACAGAATTTGTAAGTCCTATTGATACAATTGGTGCCAGAAAATCTATCAAGAAAACAATCTTGCTAAAATCAACCAGGTACTCAAGGTTAATAAGTATTCCAGCAATTATAAAACTTGAGGATATTAATAATGATATAATAAAAGAGGATTTTAATAATCCTCACCAGGCAGTAGCAGTATTGCTTGAAGGCCAATTTGAATCCGCATTTAAAAACCGTATTCTCGCTGAGTACTTTCCGGATACTATCCTGGATTTCAAAGAAAAAAGTACTTATAACAGTATGATTGTAATTGCAGACGGAGATATTATAAGAAATGATGTCAGGATTACGCCAAAGGGCATATTTGTTTTACCACTGGGATTCGACAGACATTCACAACAAACATTTGGTAATAAAGATTTTATATTAAATGCAATACACTATCTTACAGATAATGCAGGATTAATAAATCTCAGATCAAAAGATATTAAACTTCGTTTACTGGATAAGTCTAAAATAAATAATGAGAAATTGAAATGGAGATTAATAAATACAGTTATCCCTGTTTTAATTGTAATTCTATTTGGTATAATATACAATTATTTAAGAAGATTAAAGTATGCTTCCAAAAGAACAGAGTGAGAAATAAACTTAATCCAAGTGATAAAAACTCAAAAATTACTTACAGCACTTTTCATTATTCTTCTTTTATCTGCTTTATTGCTTTTTTTCAGTAACAGAAAAAGCACTCTTCAAAGTAAGGCTAAAAACTTTGCTGTGAAAAATATTGAACAGGTAGATAAGATTATTATCTCTAAAGGATTAAACAAAATATTATTCATAAAAGAAAACAATAACTGGAAAATAAATGGGACATTCAAAGGAAATCCAAAAGCTATGAATTTCTTATTACTCAGTTTATCCAGGCTTGAAGTGAGATCACCGGTTTCAAATGTACACAGGGAACGGATAATTAATATGCTGGATACCAACTCAAAAATTATCGAAATATATAGCAATAATAAACTGGTAAAATATATATCATTATATCATGATACATCAGAGATTGTTGGAACATATATGATATTGAAGAACAGCTATACACCATTTCTTATGAAAATCAAAGGCTATAAGGATATTAATATTGACAGAGTATTTTCGCTTAATACTCAGATATGGTGTGAAAATACGATTTTAGATTACATGCCGGATGAGATAAAAAATCTGATTGTTGAATATCCTGACGAGCCGGATAAATCCTTTCAGATAATAAATTCAGGTAAGCAAAATATATATTTAAAGCATCCTGATGATCCACAGGTAATAAATAACTTTAGTATAGAAAAGGTAACAGAATATTTATACTCATTTACAAACATAAAATTCAATTTTCCGGATAAAACAGATTTCAATAATCCTGCGAAAAGCAAACCATTTGTTATAATTACTCTAACAAACATAAAAGATGAATCAATAGTACTTGAAGGATATCGTAAGTATATGTCCGGTGATTTGAATAAAGATTCCGGATATGACATTGATAACTTTTATGCTGTTAAGAATTATGAATCTGAGCTTATTGAACTAAAATATATTGATTTTGATCCCATACTTAAGGATATGGACTATTTTCTTAAAAAATAATTATCTTCAGCTTCAGAAATAATATATTTTTTTGTAATATTGATACAACAATTAAAATGAAGTTACTCTTCGACTATTTGTAATTACACATTTAAATATTTTATAAATGAAATTTGTAGTATCAAGTATTGATCTTCTAAATCATTTACAATCAGTAAACAGAGTAATAAATCCCAAAAACACTTTACCTATACTGGATAATTTTTTATTTAATCTCAGGGAAAAGGAACTGGAAATTACTGCTTCTGATTTGGAGACGACAATGATGACAAAGATGAAACTGGAAAATGTTGATGAATCAGGAACTATTGCTATACCTGCCCGTTTATTAACTGATTCACTAAAGGAGTTTCCTGATCAACCTCTTACATTTGATATTAATCTTGAAAGTCTTTCAATCATAATCAGCACTGAAAATGGCCAGTTTACAATAATGGGGCAAAAAGGTTCAGATTTCCCCCAGGTCCCTCAGGTTAAAAAAGACAAATCAAGTCTTCAAATAAGCTACGAAATGCTTTCAACCGGTTTGAACAGCACTTTTTTTGCTACTGCTGACGATGAATTGCGGCCTGTAATGAATGGAATATTTTTTGAACTGACACCTGACAACATCATATTTGTAGCATCGGATGCTCATAAGCTCGTCAGGTATAAAAGGGATGATGCAAAAACTGACATGAACTCCTCATTTATACTTCCTAAAAAGCCGGCCAATTTACTCAAAAATATTATCTCAAAAGAACAGGACGGTAAGATACTTATTGAATTTGATGATAAAAATGCCTTTTTCACCTTATCAAAGTATAAGCTTGTTTGCAGACTGGTAGAAGGTAATTATCCCAGTTATAATTCAGTAATCCCAACAGATAACACTAATAAATTAATCATTGACAGGCTGAAACTCTTGAATACACTTAAGCGTGTATCCGTGTTTTCCAATCAGGCAAGTAATCTTGTTAAATTGAAATTAAGCGGGAATCAATTAACTGTATCTGCCCAGGATATAGATTTTTCTATTTCAGCATATGAGAGACTATCCTGTCAGTATGAAGGGGATGATATGGAAATCGGTTTTAAATCGCTTTTTTTAATAGAGATATTAGCAAATCTTAAATCCTCAGATATTGTAATGGAGCTTTCTGATCCGTCCAGGGCCGGATTGTTCCTGCCTGTACAAAAAGAAAAAGACAATGAAGATATACTGATGTTGCTTATGCCAATGATGATTAATGCCTGATATTATACAAAGGAAGACATTTAATTTAACTCTTTTTCCCGTTCCTTTAATACTATTGCATGGAACTCAAACTTAAAAATCCTCTGATATTTTTTGATCTGGAAACTACCGGAATAAATATTTCTACAGACAGAATAGTGGAGATTTCTTATTTAAAGATATATCCCAATGGTGATGAAGAATCAAAAACAATAAGAATAAATCCAACAATACCAATATCAAAAGAAGCAATGGAAATACATGGTATAAGTAATGAGGATGTAAAGGATGCTCCTACCTTCGGTGAAATAGCGAAAACTCTGTCAAAGACCATGGAAGGATGTGATTTGGCAGGTTATAATTCAAACAAATTTGATATTCCTCTGCTTGCTGAAGAATTTATCAGAGCGGAGGTTGACATTGATATGAAAAAGAGAAAATTTGTTGATGTGCAGGTGATATTTCACAAAAAAGAACAAAGAACATTAAGCGCTGCTTATAAATTTTACTGTAATAAAGAGCTTGAAGGCGCTCATAGCGCTGAAGCAGACACCAGGGCTACTTATGAGATTCTTAACGCCCAACTCAATAAATACTCTGATCTGCCTGATGAAATAGACAAGCTGTCTGAATATTCGAGCCACAACAAAAATGCTGACTTCGCCGGCAGGATTGTATACAATGAAGAGGGAGAAGAAATATTTAATTTCGGGAAATATAAAGGACAAAAAGTTGAAGATATATTTAAAAATGATCCTGCATACTACAGCTGGATGATTAACAATGATTTTCCATTGTTTACAAAGAAAGTACTTACTGCAATAAAACTGAGAGAAGCTTTTAATAAGTAACAAATCCCAAATTGCAAAAATCAAATAATTAACAAATTTTAATTATCAAAACATTTATTGTTTGAATATTTATAAATTGGATATTGAAATTTATTTGTATTTGTATTTTGGGATTTGAGATTTTTATATCATCTTGTAATTAAATAATTAATAATAATTATCAGAAAAGCATTAAAATTTATATATACTCTAATGAAAATATTTTGTATTGGAAGAAACTATGCAGAACATGCAAAAGAGCTAAATCATGAAATTCCTGAGGTACCGGTATTTTTTATGAAACCTGACACAGCTATAATCAGGAATAACAAGCCTTTCTTTCTTCCTGATTTTTCCGGGGATTTACATCATGAAGTTGAAATAGTGCTTAAAATATGCCGATTGGGAAAAAACATTGATAAAAAGTATGCTTACCGGTATTATAATGAAATAGGAGTAGGTATTGATTTTACAGCCCGTGATTTACAGCGAAATGCAATTAAGTCAGGCAATCCATGGGAAATAGCAAAAGCATTTGATGGTTCAGCTCCTATAAGTAAATTCATTAAGAAAGATAAGCTACCTGACATAAATGCAATTAATTTTCAGTTAGATATAAATGGGAAGTCTGTTCAGAAAGGTAATACCAAAGACTTGATTTTTTCATTTGATGAGATAATTGAATATATTTCCAAATATTCAACTCTGAAAATGGGTGATCTTATCTTTACAGGCACACCATCAGGAGTTGGTCCTGTTAAAATTAGCGATCAGCTTACTGCT
This sequence comes from uncultured Bacteroidales bacterium, assembly GCA_964518655.1. Taxonomy (GTDB): domain Bacteria; phylum Bacteroidota; class Bacteroidia; order Bacteroidales; family UBA10428. The sequence goes on from CAZFHF010000005.1 coordinate 24,485, forward strand.
TCAATAGAGGGTAATATAATGTTGGATTTTTTTATTAAATAACACTGCATATAATTACTGTCAGACAGAATTTATTGCAGGTATTTATTCATAGTATTAAGCAAGTCTATCCTGTTTATTGGTTTTGTAACAAACTCATTGCTTCCGGCATTTTCAGCTCGAATCTTGTCCTCCTGCATAGCGTTTGCAGTTTGCACAATAATTGGTACTTTTGTGAGTAATTTTCTTATTTCTGCGGTTGCTGTATAACCATCCATTTTTGGTAATCTAAGGTCCATAAGTATTAAATCTATCTTCGGCATATTTTTACATATGTCAATAGCATCAATGCCATTCTCTACGAGTATGATCTTTACCTGTGTAGGCTCCAGTATTTCCTTCAAATATTCACTCCCCATAAAATCATCTTCAACAATCAGAATAGTTCTGTTACTCCACGTATATTCTATTTCATAATCAGCTGCTTCTTGTTTAACAC
>CAZFHF010000006.1:0-9822 GCA_964518655.1 uncultured Bacteroidales bacterium
ATCCTTCCAAAGCTGATTGATCTCTTGAAATTGTAACATACTCAAGATTGGCATCTCCTTTTTCCGCTGTCCATGAAAACCTTAAAGTTGCACCCGGAGGTACTGTTTCATCACTGTCAATGTACCTTCCTCCGTAAAGGTTAATTGAAGGGCCAGTAGCTTCTTCATCCGTGCACCCCATAAACATGATGAACACAGTTACTATTAATAAACCGAATATTACATGTACTTTTTTCATATTATAAGTTTTTAGTTAAACATTATTATTTTCAGCTGGTTTTAAATTTATTGTTAAGTTAGTGAAAAATAACATAAATAATTTAAAATATCTTTAAATTTCTTATCAGTATGGAGACATTTTTGTTGCAGGATTTACAAACTTTAGACCTAAACCCGGAAAAATATTTATTTTTGCAAAAAAAATGTTTCCTGCCTTAGCTTAAAAATGTTCTAAAAAGTCCAGGCAGATAAGTAAGCTTCAGCAGGTAAAGTTTTTTTGAACATTAAACTTAAAATCCCGCCTGCGCTAAAGCTTTGCGGGACAGGCATTAAACTTTAAACTTTAAACAGAATTATGTTTTCTTTGGATCATATATTACGGGAGAATATAAAAAATCTTAAACCTTACTCTTCAGCAAGGGAAGAATATACAGGGAAAGAGGCCGTATTTCTGGATGCCAACGAGAATCCTTACAACAGTCCGTATAACAGGTACCCCGATCCCCTGCAATTGGAAGTAAAAATAAGGATTGCCGGAATTAAAGGCATGGACCCCGGTATGATTTTTTTGGGAAATGGAAGTGATGAGGCTATAGATTTACTGATTCGTGCTTTTTGCGAACCGCATGCAGATAATATTGTATCTATAGAACCATCGTACGGCATGTATGAGGTTTGTGCTGATATAAACAATGTAAGCTTTGTCAAAGTTTTGCTAAAGGATGACTTTCAACTGGATACTGCCGGAATATTAAGAACAATAAATAATAATACAAAACTTGTTTTTCTCTGCTCTCCTAATAATCCTACAGGAAACTGCTTTAAAAAGGAAGATATTATTTCAATCCTTAAAAATTTTCACGGGATAGTAATTGTTGATGAAGCATATATCGATTTCTCAACCAAAGAAAGCCTGTTATCAATTTTAGATGGCTATAAAAATCTTGTAGTTTTGCAGACCTTCAGCAAAGCATGGGGACTGGCAGGTATTCGCCTGGGAATGGCTTTTGCCTGGAATGAGATAATAAATGTTTTGAGCAAGATAAAGTACCCTTATAATATAAACAGCCTGACACTGGAAAAAGCTAATGAAACCTTAAAAAATGATACACCAAAAAATAAGTGGATAGATGATATACTGAAGGCTAAGAGCGGGTTGATCAGTGAACTCAAAGAGCTGCCTTTTGTAATTAAGGTATACCCTTCTGATGCTAATTTTTTACTCGTAAAGGTAAATGCCGCGAAAAAAATATATAATTACCTGGTTGATAAAAAGATTATTATAAGAGACAGATCAAATGTAAGTTTGTGTGAAGGATGCCTCAGAATTACAATAGGGACAAAAAATGAAAACGTTTTACTAATGAATTCTTTAAAAGAATACACATAATACATTTTATATTCTGATGAAAAAAGTACTATTCATCGACAGGGACGGAACTTTAATAAAAGAACCGGATGACGAGCAGGTTGATTCACTTGATAAACTTGAGTATATACCCAGGGTCTTTAAAAACATGCTTTTAATTAAGCAAAACCTGGATTATGAACTGGTAATTGTTACCAATCAGGACGGACTGGGCACCGACTCTTATCCGGAAGATATATTCCGGACAGTACAGAACAAGATGATCCAAACATTTGCAAATGAGGGCATTACTTTCGATGATGTGCTTATAGATAAAACATTTCCACACGAAAAAGCTTCAACCAGAAAGCCGGAAACAGGGCTTCTGAAAAAATATCTTGAAGGTAAATATAACTTATCTGACTCATATGTTGTTGGTGACAGGATCACCGATATTGAACTGGCCAAAAATATAGGTGCGAAAGGTATACTATATTCTGAAGAAGAAAAAAGGGATGAAATCAAAAAACACGGACTTGAAGATTATTGCTTATATATTACAAACAACTGGGATAAAATCTACGAGATGCTTGCTCTGGGAATACGTAATATAAAAGTTAACAGAAAAACAGGCGAAACAGAAGTTAATATTGAGCTTAACCTTGATGGAACAGGTAAATCAAATATTATTACCGGCCTTGATTTTTTTAACCACATACTTGAACAGATACCAAAACATGCCGGCATAGATTTGAACATCAAAGTAAAAGGAGATTTGGAAGTTGATGAGCATCATACCATTGAAGATACGGCTATTGCATTGGGAGAAGCTATGAATAAAGCATTGGGGGACAAAAAAGGAATTGAGAGATATGGATTTGTTCTGCCAATGGATGATTCTCTTGCCCAGGTAGCAATTGATTTTTCAGGAAGAAACTGGATAGAATGGGATGCAGAATTTGTAAGGGAGAAAATCGGCGATGTGCCGACAGAAATGTTCTTTCACTTTTTTAAATCATTTTCAGACAGTGCCAGATGTAATCTTAATATCAAAGCTGAAGGAAAAAATGAACATCATAAAATCGAGGCAATATTTAAAGCTTTTGCAAGGGCAGTTAAAATGGCAGTTAAGCGTGATGCCTCTAATATGGGAATACCCACAACCAAAGGAGTACTATAATGGCTGAGAACAATTCCGGCTTGAATTCAGCAATTCTGTTGATGCATTGCCCTGACCAACAGGGTATTGTTGCAAAAGTAACTGAATTCCTGGATAATAATAACGGAAATATCATTTACCTGGATCAATATGTTGACCACCAGGAAAAAATATTTTTTATGCGTATTGAATGGGAACTGGATAAGTTTTTAATACCTCCTGAAAAAATTGCTGACTTTTTCGGTACCCAGATAGCAGCAAAATATAATATGAGGTTTTATCTTTATTTCCCTCACCAGAAACCACGTATGGCAATTTTCGTATCAAAAATGTCACACTGCCTGTATGACATATTATCAAGGATACAATCAGGTGAATGGGATGTTGAGGTACCCCTGATCATCAGTAATCATAGAGACCTGGAAAGCGTAGCCGGACAGTTTTCAATACCATTTTATGTTTTTCCTGTTACAGAGGAAAATAAAGCAGAGCAGGAAAAAAAAGAAATTGAACTGATTAAGAAATCAGGGATAAATTTCATTGTGCTTGCCAGGTATATGCAGATTATAACAGAAAGAATAATTAATGAATACCCTAATAAGATCATTAATATTCATCATTCATTTCTGCCGGCATTTCCTGGGGCAAAACCATATCATTCAGCCTACAGGAGGGGAGTGAAAATTATTGGTGCTACGAGCCATTATGTCACAACGGAGTTGGATGCAGGCCCGATAATTGAGCAGGATGTAACAAGAATAAGCCATACAGATACTGTACAGAAACTGGTAAGTAAAGGACAGGATCTGGAAAAAATTGTACTGTCACGGGCTATATTGTTGCATATCCAGCGCAGAATTCTTGTATATAATAATAAGACCATAGTTTTTACATGATCAATGAAGATTGTAATTATTAAATATAATGCCGGCAATATAAAATCCGTGGATTATGCACTGCAAAGATTGGGCTTGAAAGCAGAAATAACGAACAGGCATGAGGTTATCAAATCTGCTGACAAGGTTATATTCCCTGGTGTGGGAGAAGCCAGCACAACAATGAGTTATCTGAAAAAAAATAATCTTGATACACTAATAAAAGAACTTAAACAGCCTGTGCTGGGTATTTGCCTGGGTATGCAACTGATGTGCAAATCTTCAGAAGAAAGAGATACCGAATGTATCGGTATTTTCAATGAAACTGTAAAAAGATTCCTGCCAGAAACGGGCATGGAGAATATAACCAAAGTGCCGCAAATGGGATGGAACAACATATATAACTTAAAAGGCGGTATATTCGATCCGTCACTTGAGAATAAATATTTCTACTTTGTACATAGTTATTATGTTACTTCAGGAAATGACACGGCTGCGACTTGTGATTATATTATACCTTTTAGTGCAGCTCTGTGGAAAGACAATTTTTATGCTACCCAGTTTCATCCTGAGAAAAGCGGAAAAGCAGGGGCAAAAATACTTGAAAACTTCATAAAGCTATGATCGAAATTATTCCTGCAATTGATATTATTGATGGCAAGTGTGTGAGACTGCAACAGGGAGACTATGCTTTAAAAAAAATATATAATGAAGACCCTCTCGAGGTAGCAAAATCTTTTGAAGGTGCAGGACTGAAACGCCTGCACCTTGTTGATCTTGAAGGTGCAAAAGCTAAAAGGGTTGTTAATATTAAAATACTGGAAAAGATAGCTTCAGAAACAAATCTGATAATTGACTTTGGAGGAGGAATAAAAACGGATGAAGAGCTGGATAGAGTGTTTCAAAGCGGAGCTTCGTTAGCCACTATAGGTAGTATAGCTATCACGGAGCCTGCAAGGTTCAAGTCATGGATAGAAAAATATGGCAGCAGTAAAATTATTCTGGGAGCTGATGTAAAGGGAGAAAAGCTTGCAATAACCGGTTGGACAAGCATAACAAATGTAAATGTGTTTGATTATATCGATAATATAATGGAGTATGGAATACAGTATATTCTTTGTACCGATATTTCAAAAGACGGCATGTTAATGGGAACATCCATTGACCTTTACAGAAAAATCAATAAAAGGTTCCCTGCCTCAGATATTATTGCCAGTGGCGGTGTAACAAGCATGGATGAAATTAAAAAGCTGGATGAAATAAATATATATGGTGTAATAATTGGTAAAGCCATATATGAAGGATTTATTAGTCTGAAGGAATTGAGCAGGTTTGGGATTTGAGATTTTGAAAATTGGAATTTTTTTGTTATTTGGGATTTGAGATTTGCGATTTATTATAATATCTATATCATATGCTTGCAAAAAGAATAATACCCTGCCTGGATATCAGAGACGGAAAAGTAGTAAAGGGTATAAAGTTTTTAAATATCAGGGATGTTGGCGATCCTGTGGAAATGGGGTCGAGGTATTCTGATGAAGGAGCTGATGAGCTTGTATATCTGGATATTACAGCAAGCCATGAAAAGAGAAAATTGTTTGCAAATATCGTTAAGGATATTGCCATGCACTTAAATATACCTTTTACTGTAGGTGGCGGAATAAATGAGCTTAATGATGCTGAAGTGCTTTTAAGTGCGGGAGCAGACAAAATAACAATAAATTCCGCAGCAGTAAAAAATCCGTCATTAATTGACAGCATAGCAAAGAACTTTGGCAACCAGTTTGTTGTGGTAGCTATTGACGCTCAATTTAAAGAAAACAAATGGACAGTATTTGTAAATGGTGGCCGGATACCTGCGGAGAAGGAGTTATTCTCATGGGCCAAAGAAGCTGAAAACAGGGGAGCAGGGGAAATTCTTTTCACTTCAATGAATCATGATGGAACAAAGAATGGCTTTGCATGTGATGCCCTGGCAAGATTATCGGAACATTTATCAATACCCTTGATTGCATCAGGTGGTGCAGGCGCTATGGAACACTTCTCCGAGGTGTTCACCGCAGGAAAAGCTGATGCCGGACTGGCAGCCAGTATTTTCCATTATAACGAGATTCCCATATCCAAACTAAAGGAGTTTCTAATAAATAAGAATATACCTGTAAGAACCTGACTTTTATTAATCCGCTAACAATATTATATATGAATTCAAGTGCTATTCCGGAAAATATGAAATTCCTTCTGTATTTACAGGATTTAATTGACAAACGAAAAACTGATATGCCAGAAGGTTCCTATACTGCAAAATTATTCACAGAGGGATTAGGCAAAATCGCACAAAAGGTTGGTGAAGAAGCTGTTGAATTAATAATTGAGTCCCGTGAAGATAATGATGAACATTTATTAAATGAAGCTGCAGACCTTATTTACCATCTTATGGTATTATTATCTGCGCGGCAATTGAGAATTGAAGATGTTATTGAGGTTTTAAAACAAAGACATCACGGTAAATAGTGCTTACAGTTTATTCACCCTGTTAATAAATTCCTTGTTAGGAACAAAACCCAGGTTATCAGCAGAATATTCTGGTTTTATGCGACTAACAAAGTACATATCTACCTTACCTATATTCTTGGCTTCAATTTTCCCTCTGCAATCACATTCAAAGAAATCCCTGACATATTTATAGGTAGGTCCTGAAATATTAACCATTCCTACATGTCCTGCCTGTTCCATTCTGCTGGCAATATTCACAGTATCCCCCCAGATATCATAGGCGAATTTTTTCTTGCCTACAACTCCGGCTACAACGGGACCGGTATGTATCCCTATTCGCAGCTCCCAGACTGATAAATTATTAAGTACCTTTGAATCATTAAGAATATTCATATAATTCTGGATTTCCAGGGCAGCAAGAACCGCATCAAATGGATTACTTTTATTTCTTAGTGGCAAACCACCTGCACACATATATGCATCACCTATGGTTTTAATCTTTTCAAGGTAATGCTTTTCAATTATCTCGTCAAATTTAGCAAAATAAGTATCCAGAATATTTACCAGGTCTTTTGGCTCAAGCTCTTTACTTATTTTTGAAAATCCTTTAAAATCAGCAAAAAATACAGATACCATATTATAATGCCTGGTGCCGGCTTTACCTTTGCTTTTAAGCTGCTTTGCAATTTCGAAAGGCAGGATATTCAGCAACAGGTTTTCAGATTTATTTTGTTCCTCCTCGATAAGGGCCTTTTGAATATTAATTTCTTTCTTTTGCTCCTCAAGCAGTGCATTTGCCCTTTCCAGGTTTTCCTTAATCATAAGCATACGCTTATTTTGATCATTCAACTCCTCTTCCTTTCTCTTCATTTGAGTAATGTCACTCTCTATAGCTATAAGCTTATCAATTTTATTATTATGATTTAATTTAGGAGAAATAAATGTTTGAAGCCATCTGTATTCACCTGTCCTGGTTTTAATCTTTGTTATGTAATTTATTGGTTCCTTTTCTTTTACACACTTACCAAAAAGGTTTAATATATCTGTCTTATCACAAAGACTGAATATTGTACTTCCGAATTTCTCTTTAAATTCTCTGAGACTGTATCCATGCAAATTTTTAAAACCATCATTTGCCCATTCAAGCTCACCGTTTGTACTTATTAAAATAAAGGAATTTTGCATAGCACTTGTTATAAGTACCTGTTTTTCCAGGTCTTGTTTTTCAGCCTGCTGATGAGCTATCTGCTCCCTGGCTTTAATCATCTCACTTTGAATATTCAGGGCTTTATTTACCCTTGAAAAAAGCTCCTCATTTTTAATCGGCTTTTTAAGGTAATCGATGGCACCAAGCTTAAATGATTTCTCCAGATTACCAAGACTGTCATATGCAGTAATAACAATAACCGGTATATCTTTGGTTGATGATTCATTATGCAGCATTTTTAACGATTCCAGTCCGTCAACTTCAGGCATGCGTATATCCATAATAATCAAATCGGGCAGTTTACTAACAGCAATATCAAATGCTTCTTTGCCATTTGAAGCATCAAAGAATTTATAATCTTTACTTTTTGAAAGCAGAATCTTTTTCAGTAAATCCCTGTTTGTTGTATTATCATCTACCACAAGAATCTTGTAACCCATAGAAATTACAGAATTTTAAAAGATAACTATACTTAAATGTAAGAATAAATTTTAAATTATTTTAATAATATTTATTATACGAGAATAAGTAAATATAGTTCTTTATATTCTATATCTTAAATAATACGAAAGAATTGGGAAAATTATTAATATACATTTATAACAGAATAATTCAGACTAATATTAAATTCTCTGAAAGTTGCATTTTCAATAAAAAAAGCCTGATCAAATAGTATTAACCAGGCAATAAAAAATTATCAGATCAGTTACTATGAGATTTGCTTTAGTGTTTTGCCGATAATCTCAATAGTATCATACAGCTGGTCTTCAGTTATTACCAGAGGAGGGGCAAATCGAATTATATGGTCATGTGTAGGTTTTGCAATAAGCCCGTTTTCTTTCAATGCAAGACATACATCCCATGCTGTTTTTCCTTTTGCCGGCTTTATTACCATAGCATTAAGCAATCCTTTTCCCCTGATAAGTTCAACCATATCGTATTCTTTTTCAAACTTTTTAAGTTCGGCCCTGAATATTTTTCCAAGCCTGTCAGCATTTTCTACTAAATTTTCATTTTTCAGTACTTCCAGAGCAACAATACCAACTTTAGATGCTATAGGATTTCCTCCATAGGTGGAACCGTGTTCCCCGGGTTTGATACATAACATTATATCATCATCAGCCAGTACTGCAGAAATAGGATACAAACCTCCCGATAATGCCTTACCAAGAATTAAAATATCAGGACGGACATTTTCATGATCACATGCCAGCATTTTTCCTGTTCTTGCAAGCCCTGACTGAATCTCATCGGCAATAAATAAAATATCCCTTTCCTTGCATAGCTCAAATGCAGCTTTGAGATAACCGTCATCCGGAACATATACCCCTGCTTCTCCCTGTATCGGTTCAACCAGAAAACCTGCAACGTTCTTGTCATCAATTTCCTTTTTTAGCGCATCAATATCATTGTAAGGAATAACTTTAAATCCGGGTGTATATGGTCCGTAACCTTTATATGAATCAGGATCGGTTGATATGGATATTATTGTAATTGTCCTTCCGTGAAAATTACCTTCACATGCAATGATCTTTGCCTTATTTTCCGGTATCCCTTTTTTCTCATAAGCCCATTTACGGCATAATTTTAATGCTGTTTCCACTCCTTCTGCTCCGGTATTCATCGGTAATACTTTATCATATCCAAAATATTTTGTTATATACTCCTCAAATTCACCAAGACAGTTATTGTAAAATGCCCTTGAAGTCAGTGCAAGATTCCTTGCCTGCTCAATTAGCGCTTCAAGTATTTTGGGATGATTATGACCCTGGTTAACTGCTGAATATGCAGATAAGAAATCATAGTACCTTTTACCTTCAACATCCCATACAAATACACCCTGTCCCTTTTCCAGTACTACCGGAAGCGGATGGTAATTATGAGCCCCGTATTTATCTTCCAGCTGCATGTAAGTTTGACTTGTTTTTGTTGCCATCTTTTCTATTTTTATTAAAGTATAACTTAATTAATAATGTATTTTTTTACAAAGATATTGTATTTTTATACAAATAAAACATGATAAATAGCAGTTTTTTAAATAATTTAGATAAATTATTTAACCAAAAAGAATATATGCTTAATTTACATTATGTTAATATATTTATGCAACTTAAATTATAATATATTTTTTAATGATACACGAATACATAAAATTACGTCGCAGCCCGGTTCTTTTTTCTGAAAGACCAATAGAAGGATCAAAGCTTCGAACATTATTTGAAGCTTCCAGATGGGCTCCTTCAAGTCATAACCAGCAGCCCTGGCGATTTATTGTTGCAGAGAAATCAAACAAGGAGTATTATCAGCGCCTGCTCGCTTGCTTAACTCCAGCTAATAAGCTCTGGGCAAAGAACGTACCGGTACTGATTTTGAGCATAGCCGAGACTATTTCAGGTTATAATCAAAAAATGAATAAATATGCATTCCATGACGTCGGACTGGCAGTATGTAATCTGATATTTCAGGCTACATCGCTTGGATTATTTGTACATCAAATGGGAGGATATGACAAAAACAAAGC